>JAYTGR010000153.1:0-2446 GCA_043733205.1 Chthonomonadaceae bacterium | reverse complement strand
TGGGCCGGAGCAGTCGCAAGGGTCGTTGCGTACGCGGGCTGGGGCGGAATAACAGTGAGGGCAGTCAGATGATCCGGGCGCACTGCGCCTGTGGTCACGGTGAAAGTGACCGGCACCTCCACGGTCTTTGGGAACAGGCATTGGCCTTGGCGGCAGACCTGATAGCGTACCGTCACGTTCGCCTTCTGCGCCCCTGTCAGGCCCGCTTTAAGCTTCACTGGCAGTGCAAAGGCCACACCGCCCGTGTAACTCTCGACATCGATATGAAAGCCGGGATCGAGTTCGGTATGCGGCGCAGGCTGCACACCCGGCCCAGCCGCTTCCAGCGCACTGCCAGCGGCGAGCGTCAGCGCCGTTGCGGCCGGGCCGGTATCGCGCTTTGTCAGCGAGTAGAGATGGTAGTCCCCCTCGATCTGCGCGGTCAGTACGATCTGAGCGCCTTCGCCTGCCCGAATGTCTTCCGGCGCTAATTTCGCCGTCCACGTCACGTCGCCGGGCGCGGCGAGGACCGGTACGGTCAGCGCCAGTAGCAGCAGCGTGAACAGAATTCGCATGGTTTTCATCGGCACATATTCCTCGAATTCGAACCGCCTGCGAATTCCGCCTCATCCGAAGTGCGGCGCGGGAGCAGGCAGGTTTATGACCCGTCAGCGGGAAGCCATCTTTTTAGGTGCGGCGTACTTGCCGATCGTCAGGGCGACCGTGGTCTGCATATCGGTCGGCGGATAGCAGGCCGTCTCGTTGCAGCCCTGATAGTGGATGGTCAATGGCAGGGTGACTCTGCCCGGCTTGAGGGTCTTGTCCGGCGTAATGGTGACCATCACTTTAATGGTGCCTTCATAAATGGACAGTTTGTCGCCGCTGATCTTCACCTCCATCCCTTTCGGGTAAGCCGTTTTGCTCATGACCAGACCCTTGACCGTTCCGATTTTGACTTCCGTAGGAATATAGCCTTCGGTCGCGGGATTGGCCTGGACATGGTAGGGCGAGGCGACGGTCAGCGTCACGGCGAGATCGAACGCCTTGCCCGGTGTCACCATGGCAGGCGCGAGCACCGTCGTCTTAAGAAATTTGGGGGCGTTGAACTGCGCGTTTACTCGGCCTGTCACGGCGGTCAGCGCCAGAAGCGTAAGAGCGAGCAGTCCTGCCCGCCGCGAAAATTGACGTATCATCTTTATGCAGACTCCTTCAACGGGGATTGGGCTTCGCACCGGAGGCGGCGGCCCGATGCCGTTACCGTTCGTGAAGGCACGGTCGAACTCCTGCCTGCACAGCCTGTAAACACCGCTGTGCGTCCCCAGGTTCCTATACGAGCGAGGAACCGCCTTCCGTCGCAGGGAAATGCCGGAACGGTGTGGAAATGGCCATCGGAATTAAATTGTCGAAGGAGAGACCCCGATGCCGACGAACGAAACCCGCGCACTGGAACCTATTACCGCCGATCTGAGAGTGCGCTTCGAGGCGTCCAACCGCGCCCGCGAGGAGGCGCTGCGCGCCTGCCGCGAGATCATTCAGTTTGCGTCGCGCACCATACGCGCCGTGCATCGCGGCGAAATGGAAGCGGCACGGGCACAGGCCGACGAGGCGCGGATCCGAGTGGACGCCGTCGGGCGTATTCTGGCCGAACATCCGGTTCTGTTTCACGCGGGCTATGTCCATGATGCCCAGAAAGAGTATGTCGAGGCGGAGAGCATGCTCGCCATCGTGGGCGAACAGCCGCTGCCGGACCCCGATGTGCTGGGCGTCGAGGCCGCCGCCTATCTGAACGGAATCGCCGAGGCGGCCAGCGAGAGTCGCCGCTATGTCCTCGACCGGCTGCGGGTAGGAGACATGGAGCGCGCAGATGCCGTATTGAAGGTAATGGACGACATCTACTACGAACTCATCACTTTCGACTTTCCGGACGCGATCACGGGCGGCCTGCGCCGCACGACCGATTCGCTGCGGGCGGTGCTGGAGCGCACCCGGGGCGACCTGACGCTGACGCTGTCGCAGAAACGGCTGGAAGAGGCGCTGAACCGAACAGGAACCCTCCCATGCTGAGTGTCCTTCTGCCGATCTACGACGAACGGAATACCCTGCTCCCTCTGCTGGAGCGGATACGCGCTGTGCCTATCGAGAAGGAGATCCTCATTGTCGATGACGGCTCGACGGACGGAACCCGCGAACTGCTTCAGACGGAAGTGGAAGGCAAGTTTCCCGACGTGCGCGTCTTCTATCATCCGCAAAATAGGGGCAAAGGCGCTGCCATCCGCACCGCCATCCCCTGCGCGCGCGGCGAGTTCTGCATCGTGCAGGACGGCGACCTGGAGTACTGGCCGGAAGACTATATTCCTATCCTGCAGGCGTTCGAGACGCAGCAGGCAGATGCCGTCTACGGCTCCCGCTTCCTCAGCGGCCGGCCTCCGATGCGTCTGCCGAATCGCGTGGCGAATATACTGCTGGC
>JAYTGR010000152.1:0-6892 GCA_043733205.1 Chthonomonadaceae bacterium | reverse complement strand
CCGCCGAAATCTAAACCTATTCTCACCGGTCCTCCCGGCTGTTTTCTGAAAGAAAGAGGCGTTTCGATGTCTGCTGTGCTGCGCTGCCTGCTGCTCTTCTTCTGCCTGCGGCCGCTCTCGCCTGGCCTTGCCGCGCAGGAGCTCTATCCTGCGACGAAAGCGGCCTGGATCGAGCGGATCGCGCGGATTCACTCTGCGATCGGCGAAGATTATGGCGCCATGTATCATCTGGAACAGCAGGACGATGAACTGGTATATGAGGTGCTGCGGGACGGCTGGCCGCGATTCACCGGCGACGGCGTGAAGAGTTACCTGCTGACCATCGTCGTGGACGGCAAAGCGCCCCTCCCGCCCGATCGCACCGGCAATTCCACCCCGCAGCCTGCGCCCAACCCCCACCTGCTGGAGATCCTGAATCTGGGGATGACGGATACGAAGGGCGAGCCGATCTATGCGGCCCGTCACCATCTGTTTGGCATCGCGTTCGCCGATTTTTACGATAAGCCGAAGGAGTATGAGGCCTGGTACCGCGCGGCAGGCACAAAGCCGCTCGAAACGGCGATTCAGGACGGCATGAAGGCCTACATCGCCCGCCTCGATCAAGCGGAGGAGCCGACCCGAAAGCGTCTGCTGGAAATCGCGGGCGATGTCCCCTTCAAATCCGGAACATCGACCACGACGAATATCCTCGGCAAAAGCGTGACGACCGTTCAGACGACCGGACTGACCGGTATAAGGCGCAGGATCGCGCTGGAGACCGGCCTTCTGGAGAAATGGATGCAGCTGGTCAGCCCGAAAGTCAGCCTCGACATCGCGGCGGCGGCGGCTCTCCAGGTGCTGAACTTTATGCCGGGACAGGAGTTTCTGCAGGCCCATGCAGAGGCACTACACGCTGTACTGGCCCGCATCTCGAACGACCCGAAATCGAACTTCTATGCTGCTTCCGGACAGTACCTGGGCGCCTTTGCGCAGCCCTGGGCCGTCGATCTGCTGATCGAACGCCTTGTCACCGATTTTCAGACGGACGCGCTCGGCGGAATGATGATGTCGCTCTCGGAGGTGACAGATCCGCGCATCATTCCGACTCTTATCGTGCTCCTGGAGACTGGCGAAATGGAGTCCTGGCATGAACAGCAGGCGGAGACTGCGCTGCGACGCCTAGGCGGGCCTTCTGCGCTGCACAACCTGGGAAACTGGCGCGACTGGTGGAAGGAGCACCGCAGCGAGTTCCCGAAGGAGGTCCGCGCCATGCCGTTCCCCCATCTGCGGTCGGCGGCGGAGCAGGCGGATGTGGTGATGATCCGCAGACAGACGGTGCAGCTTCATATCGGCGGCGACCCGAAGCGCTCCTATCTGCTCCTGACGCCCGGCATGCTGCTGCCGCGCGCTCCGCAGTCGCAGGCTGATCCAGACAGCCGCCCGCTTGTCGCGGTGAAGGACCGTCCCGGCCTGATCGTCGTGCTTTCCGACAGCGACCCGAACAGCCGCCCCATCCAGGAGTTCTGGCAGCAGGCCTTAACGAAATCTTTTGGCGGGAGGTATCTGGTCGCGATAGCGATGGCGCCGAGGTGGGGGAGTGAGAAACCGTATACGTGGGTGACCAGCGTGAATCAGAGCCGTACCCCGGCGGCAAAGTTCACGGCAGAGACGTTTGCCGCCGACATCGTTGCAGACATCGTGGCCCGCTATCCGATCCGCCCGGAACACATTTTTTTGCATGGCGAAGGCGGTGGTGGCCTCGCAGCCTACAGCTGCTCTCTCCAGCCTCAAACACCCTTCCGGGGTTTCTCGCTGCTGGGCGCAGAGTTTCGCTCGGCGCAGCTCCCTCCGATGGACGCTGCGAAAGGCCGCCGCTACTATCTCCAGGCCGGTAAGGACGATAAAACGCTCCCCTATTTTCTCACGACCAGCGCGCATGGGCTGCTGACAAAGGCCGGAGCGACCGTTGCCGTGAACCCCGTGGCGGGGGACCACACGCCCCGCTTCAATGCCGAAACGCTGGATCTGCTGACAAAAGCGGTAAACTGGTTAGAAACAGGGAGATAGTAGCGATGGCAGGAGGCAGTTTCGATGCGTGATCTTTCCGGCGGTTACAGTCAGGTAAATCTCGTGCTCACGGATAGTGCGGAGTATATCGCGTTTTTGCGCCGGATGGCGGATCGCAGACCCTCGCGGGGAGGGCGGCGGTCGGCTGGGGAGATGCTGGGCGGACTGGTGGAGCGCTGCGTCCGCCACTGGCTGGGCGGGTACGTGCCGATGCTCGAAGAGCGCATCCTGACCTACGAGCAGCGCCAGCGCGACGGCAGGCGCGCGATTCTTTTTCGGGAGCTGGATGCGGTCTGGCAGATCGACGCGGAGTCGCTCTGCCTCTTCGAGATGAAGCTGACCTTTCCGGAAAACATGGAGCGCGGCGTCGGCATACGGCAGCTCAATATTGCCCGAGAGGTGCTGTTCGCCGCCGACCGTTACCAGTATATTCTGCAGCGCCTCGTCTATGTCTCCAACGAGCCGGTGACCGTCCTGGAGGATCTGCCCGTTCTGGAGCCGAACGACGAATGCGCGGAGCTGGGGGTGATCTGGGTGCCGCCTGCGGAAGTGGAGAAGGCGGCCCAGGAGCTGGAGATTACGCTGCCGGAAAACTGGCTGGAGCCCGAATCCCGTGAAGGCGACGCGGACGATCCGGAGCGCGAGGAGTGGCGGCAGTACGTGGCCGTCCCGGAGCCCGATCCCGAAGCCGTCGATCCCTCCAACCCCCTCGCCGAAGCCCTCCGCCGCGCCATGAACAGCGACTGATCCGCCTCACGAGGCGGCGGCGAGCACAGCGCGGGTACGGTCGGTCAGAATATCGGTGAGGCGTTCCGAGCGGCCGAGATAGTCGCCCATTCGAAACGTGACGCTGGGATAGCGCGCCATCGCCTCTTCGATCAGTGTGGGCAGATCGTCCGCGACATGGGTGCCGGTGTGCAGAAAATAAGGGACGGCAACGACTTCTTTCGCTCCCTGCTCGACACAGGCCGCAATGGCTTCCGGAATCGTCGGCTCATTGCACTCCATAAAGCCGACCTCGACAATCGGAAACGCGCCGCGCCCCTTCACCACCTCGACCACCCGAAACATTTCTGCGTTGGCAATCGGACGCGGACTGCCATGCACCATCACTAAGAGAGCCTTTTTGGTTTCCATCTGTTTAATCTTTCTCCACTGGAAAAGGCTGCTTGGGGCAGCTGGGCGTTCCGAAGAGCGGGCATTGCGGACTGGGTCGGCAGAACTGCGAGGCGCGGCGCAGGTCTGCGCGCCAGCCCTCCGGCCCGACCGCCGCACTGGCGCTCTCGATCAGCGCATCGGCCAGCCGTTCATCGAATCCGATCGCCTCCGCAACGACGAATTCGACCTCGGGGAAACGCGCCTGCGCCGCCGCTGTCGCTTTTGGCAGATCGACTTTGACGAAATAGCCGGGGATAAGGAAATAGGGCGTCACGAAAATGCGATCTGCGCCTGCTGCCACGCACTCTGCCACCGCCTCGATGAATGTCGGCTCGCTGTAGTTCAGGTAACCGATAACCACCAGCGGCATCAGCCCCTGCGCACGCAGACGCTCGGCATGGGCGCGGAGAGCCTCTCCCGCCCCACAGAGCAGCGAACCGTGTGAAAAGAGAACCGTTGCGTCCATGATCGTTAACCCGCCAGCAGTTCTAGTTGTGCGCCGCTCTCCTCTTCGACGACAGCGTGGAGGCTGCCGCCGTGGCTGTCCATGGTGACGACCGCGACAAACCCTTTCGCCTCCAGATGCCACATCGCCTCGGGAACGCCGAACTTATCCAGGAAGTCCACGCCGGTCACGGCGGTAAACTTCTCGGCGTAGAACTGCGCCGCGCCGCCGATGGCGTTCAGGTAGACCGCGCCGCACTCCTGCAGCCCTTCCGACGTTTTCTTACCCATTCCCCCCTTGCCGATGACGGCGCGGATGCCGAACTTGCGCAGGATGTCGGCCTGATACGGCTCCTCGCGAATACTGGTCGTCGGACCGGCGGCTTTGACATGCCAGCCGCCGTCCTCGTCTTTGAGCATGACCGGGCCGCAGTGGTAGATCACGCCGCCGTTCAGATCGACGGGCGCGTCGTGGGTCATGAGATACTTGTGGATCTCATCGCGCCCCGTGTACATCGGGCCGTTCAGCAGCACCACATCTCCGACCTTCAGCTGGCGCACATCCGCTTCGGCCAGAGGTGTCGTCAGGGTGAACTCGCGCCCTGTCGTGGGCAGTCTGGCCTCCTGCGCCATCTTTTCGGGCTCGGCTTCCCGGAACTGCCAGCTGTTGATCGCGCCGGTCTGCGGATCGAGACGGACGATCATGCGGCGGAAGGCCCAGCAGTCGTAGGCGACGGAGACGAAGAAAGAGGCGGGCAGGCGATTCAGCGCGCCTATCTTACAGCCGAGCAGCGTGACTTTGCCGCCGAAGCCCATCGTGCCGATGCCCAGACTATCCGCATTCTCCATGACGCGCTGTTCCAACTCGGCCAAAATCGGGTTCGGATTGGTGTCCTCGACATCGCGGAACAGCTGCTCTTTCGCGCCCTCATAGCCGCTGGTGCGGTCACCTCCGATACAGACGCCGATGAATCCCTGCGCACACCCCTGCCCCTGCGCCTGCCAGACGGCATGCAGGATACACTTGTAAACGCCTTCGATGTCGCGGCCCACCATGCCGACATGCTCCAGCGTCGCGGGCAGCGAGTACTGAATATTCTTGTTTTCACAGCCGCCGCCTTTGAGCAGCAGTCGGACTTCGACCTCATCCTCTTCCCACTGCTCGAAATGGATGACAGGCGTGCCTGGCCCCAGGTTCAGGCCAGAGTTCTTGCCAGTGATACTGTCCACAGAGTTTGGGCGCAGTTTGCCGCGCCGTGTCGCCTCTTCGACCGCCTCCCGAATGGCCTTTTTGATGACCAGTTGATTGACGCCGACGGGCGTATGGACGATAAAGGTCGGCATGCCCGTATCCTGACAGATCGGGGAGACGTTCTCCTTCGCCATATCCACATTGAGCGCGATGATCGTCAGGGCCTGTCCAGACTGCGTCGCCGGGTTCTCTTTGGCCTTGCCGCGCTTAAGCGCCCGGCGCACATCCGACGGCAGGTTGGTTGCCGTCTCCGTAATCAGTTCCAGCAGGCTTGCGCCAAGTTGTTCCATCTTAGTATTGTATCCTCAACATTGAATTGAAAGAATCAAGTGCGGTATCGGGTTGTCAAGGGGTGATCACCCCTTGACAACCTACGCGCCTATGGCGGATCGTCCTTCAGACGAAGCGGTATGAGCGCGAGAGTCATCTTGCTTTCAGGGAGCAAAGGCTTTGTGTCCGCACAGGCGGACCTTCGGCCGAAAGCCCCTAGCGAAGGACTTCAGTCCATCGCTTGCTATCGCCATGCTTCGCTGCAATGACACTGCGTTCTCTTCTCTCACTCTTCATAGCTTCCAAACAAACGGCGGGAAAGGTCGGTTTGGAGAAGATGCTCCGGGTCGCAGGCGTGTTTCAGGGCAAAGAATTTTCGGAGCGCTGCGTCGCCGAGATAGGCGGCGGTGGACGGCGGGTCCAGGGTGCTGTCTTTCGCAAAATAGAAGCGGCCTCCGGCGTTCAGGACAAGCTGGTTGAGCTGCGCGGCCAGTTCCCACAGTCGGCGGCGATTGCGGACCGTCACTGGGAAATCGAGGGCGAAGGAGTAGCCGTCGACTGCGTGGGACATCAGAAAATCGTCGCGTCGGTGGCGCTTGAAAACTCCCAGATACGGCACGATTCCCCACTGCTGACAGAGCGCAATCTGCGCCGAGAAGCAGGCTTCAGCCTGATCCGCTGGAACGAAACTCTGATACTGGATCAGGCCGCCTGGCTTGTAGACGAACTTCCAGTTCGGCACATAGTCGAGCAGGAAGGCGAAACCGGCATGGGACTGGCGGACGGTCTTATGATTGCCCAGAGTGCTGCTGGCGAAGAATTTAGCGGCGTTCAGCAGACGCATTCCAAAGTTGTTCGAGACCGGTTTTATCATCCGCCACATGAGCGATTTGGGGATCAGTCCGAACAGCGTGTCGGGCAGCTCCTGCTTCTCGACGCGCAGGCTCTGAGCTGGATTCTTGTCTTCGGCAGCGTGGAGGTAGTAAGCGGCATGCACCTGTCCTCTGCCCAGCCCCTCCCCTTTGGCAAAGCAGTCGATCCAGCCGACCAGATAGTCGGCCTTGTCCAGACGCACCTCGAACTCCCGAATGATGTCGGCGAAGCTGTGGGTTGCGAACGCCTCGACCGAAAGCAGACCGCTCTCCACTTGCTTCATCTGCAGGGTGATGCGCGTAAAGACCCCCAGCATCCCAAAGCCCCCGATAGCGGCAAAGAAAATCTCCGAGTTCTGCGTCCGGCTGCAGGTCTTCACTTCGCCCGACGGCAGCAGCAGATCGAACTCCAGCGTATGGTCGCCGAGGGGTCCGACCTTGTAGTTGTTCTTGCCATGATAGTTCATGCCGAGTGCGCCGCCCATCGTCACGGTCATCGTGCCGGAGACGACGGGCGGCCACCAGCCGTCTTCGACGATATACTGCCATAGCTGCCGCAGAGTGACGCCGGGCTCTATCGAAATGATCCCGGTCTGCGGATTCCAGTCGAGGATACGGGACATGCGGGTGAGGTCGAGGCAGATGTTTTCTGCGGCCAAAGAGGCATCGCCATAGGAACGCCCCGCGCCGCGCAGCCCAACCGTGAGTCCGTGCCGGCGCGCCACGTCGAAGACGGCGCAGATGCCGTCCAGCGTCGTCGGGCGATAGACATAGGAGAGCGTCGCCGTGTTCATGCCCCAGGCTTCGACCCGCTCCAGGCGTTCGTGCGGCATCGTATCGGCCAGGGCGG
>JAYTGR010000151.1:0-6899 GCA_043733205.1 Chthonomonadaceae bacterium | reverse complement strand
GCCCCATCTTTCGCTCCGGGCTTAGGTCTCTCAGCCTTTGGTTCATCTGCGCCTCGTGCCATGATGATTTGCTTCCCGTTTTTGTTCTATTCTTGCTCCATTCATGATTGTAACGCGGTCTTTGCGGCTCCGACAGCTTCCTTGCCGGCGGCAAGCTCTTTCTCGATCTGCTCCAGGCTGCGCCCCTTCGTCTCCGGCACGAAGCGTTTCACGAAGAACCACGCCCCGACGCTCACCAGGCCATATGCCCAGAATGTCCAGGAGAACCCAGTAACGAGCCGATAAGCATGTCCCAGATAAGCATGTCCCACAAGGTGTCTCTCTCCTCATGCAGCATTTGCCTATTGTGACCAGCAGGATAACGGCAACGCTCTGCGGTGCGCCGTTCCGGCTGGTGAAGCGATGACCGCTTTTGCGCGTGAAGACTCCTGTTTCCGGGACATGCCCGGGACGTCCCGAAAGGGGTTTGGTTTAGGATTTTGATGCGGCCACTCTTCCCGACCGTTGTTACTGCGTAAGATCGAACGGACAACGCAGGCAGTATCACGGCTGCCAGCGGTATCACCGCTGCCAAAGGATGCGGGCGCATTCCAGCGGAACCGATGCATCGGAATGCTGGGGGATCACACGAGCAGTATAATCCGCCGCCGGGCGCGTCGCAGGAACCGAGGCGCGATAGACATATCCCTCCGGCCTCTCGAGGCCATACGTCATCGCCAAACGGGCCGCGTCGCCGCCATTCACTCCCTCGGCGTAGAGTTCCACCCTCACGGCGTCGACACCGAGGCCGTCGAGGAAGACTTCGACCGCAAACGTCTGAGTTTCGCTCGTCTCCCCGACTGTCAGGGGGCCAAAGTGCAGCGACGGCCAATGCTGCGCGATATCCTGTTGCCACTCTAGGATCCGTTCGCTCGCAGAGCCTCCTCCCGCGGCCCGGGATCGAAAGGCAGACGCGGCGGGAAGATAATACCGCTCGGTGTAGTCTTTAACCGCCCGATGGGCTGAAAATTGCGGTGTCAAATGTGCCATACTCTGACGCATCCGCGCAGTCCAAGCCGTGGGGGTCTCAGACGCGTCACGGCGATAAAACTCTGGGATCACCTCGTTTTCCAGCCGGTCGTAAAGTGCGTCTGCCTCGATCACATCCCGGGAAGGATCATCACCAGGATCATCACCATGGTTCTTCCCATCGCCGAGGGACCAGCCCACGTCCTGCGTGTAGGCTTCCGCCCACCAGCCATCCAATTCCGAAAAATTTAGGCCCCCGTTGACCAGCACCTTCATGCCGCTTGTTCCACAGGCCTCCCACGGTCGTCTTGGGGTATTGAGCCAGACATCTATTCCCATGACCATCTGCTGGGTCAACAGCATATCGTAGTCACTAAGGAAAACGGCATGCGGCCGCACCTCAGGCCGCTGAAGGAAATAGGTCCATTGCCGTATCAGATCCTTTCCTGCCTGATCCGCTGGATGGGCTTTGCCAGCTAGGATCAGTTGGAGGGGGCGCTGCGGGTCGGTCAGCAGGCGGATCAGGCGTTCGGGATCGTGCAGAAGAAGGTCGGGCCTCTTGTACGTCGCAAAGCGGCGCGCAAAGCCCAGAGTCAAGATGCCGGGATCAAAAACTCCTTTTGCCGCTTCGACTGCGTCCAGCGAGGCACCGGAGGCGGCCAACTGCCGCGAAAACCGTGTGCGCAGGTATTCAATAAAATGGCGACGGTTCGCGTTACGCAATTCCCAGAGGCGCGCATCGGAGAGTCGGCCAAAGTCCGACTCCAATGCCGGGATCATTCTTGTCCAGCACTCCGTCCCGCATGCACCTGTCCACATGACATTTGCCGCTGTCGAGGCCCACGTTGGCACATGAATCCCATTCGTGACATGACCAATGGGTACTTCAGCCAGGGGCCAGCGCGGGAAAAGAGGGCTGAAGAGACTGCGACTTACCTGTCCGTGCAGGCGGCTCACGCCATTGACAGCGCCGCAGCCGCGGATCGCCAAATAAGCCATATTGAACTCTTCGGCCGGATCATTCGGGTCACGGCGGCCCAGCGCCAGCAGGTCGTAAAGCGTGATACCAAGTTTGCCAGCGTAAGCGCCGAGGTACCGTTCGATCAGGTCAGGAGGGAACCGATCAAAGCCGGCGGCAACAGCCGTGTGTGTGGTGAACAGGTTGCCAGCGCGGGTAGCGGTCAACGCCACCTCAAACGGCTGTTCCGTCTTCTGCATGAAACCGCGCGCGCGCTCAAGCACGGCGAAGGCCGCATGGCCTTCGTTGAGATGGCATACCTCCGGCTGGAGGTCCAGCGCTTCCAGCAGACTCCAGCCGCCGATGCCGAGAACCATCTCCTGCTGGAGACGCAGTTCCGCCCCCCCACCGTAGAGAGCACTCGTGATCCCGCGATGCGCCGGAAAGTTTGCGACATCGTTCGTATCCAGAAGGTAAAGCAGGACGCTGCCGACCTGGACCTGCCAGGCTCGGAGCCACACCGAATAGCCGGGCAATACGATCTCCAATCGCAGCCATTCGCCCTCTTTGGTACGCACGGGCATGATCGGCAGTTGCCCCGGATCGTTGTAGGGATAGAGTTCCTGCTGAGTTCCGTCCAGAGCGATCACCTGACGGAAGTAGCCCTGCTGGTAGAGCAGGCCAATCCCGATGATCGGGACGTGGAGGTCGCTCGCAGCCTTGAGCTGATCACCGGCCACGTTGCCCAGGCCACCGGAGTAGATCGGCAGCGCTTCACTCAGCATGAATTCCATACTGAAATAGGCCACGCCGTTCAAGTTACTCCCGGGATGCGTTTGTCCAAACCAGGCCGGCGCTTCCTGAGCCTGTCTTTTGGCCAGCAAACGATCATCCAGGTTTTTTCGGTACGCCGGATCTGACAGGAGGTCTTGCAGGCGGCGGCGCGAGGCCGTGTGCAGCACCACCCAGGGGTTTCGCGTGTCGTCCCATAATTCGGGGTTTATCTCGCGCCAGAGGGCATCGCTTCCCTGTTTCCAGGGCAAGCTGACATCCAGAGCCAGTTCGGCCAGGAGGTGAAATCCCTCAAGATCGCGGATCGGGCTGCGGCTCAGTGGGTCGCCAACGAGGTTTGGCACGTTCATGAGAAAGACCTTTCATGCGGTGATTCTTTATGTTTAGTCTTTATGTTTAGTCTTTATGTTTGGAAAACATCAACACTTGCGCGCCACAGGGCGGCAGCAGAAGCTCCAGGCGTGAGTGCGTATAGATCTGCGTTTCGCCGCTTAACAACTCGTCGCAAAGAAACCGCCCTGCTTTATCGCGATTTTTATCGAGATCGAGAAGCGGAGCAAGGTCGACGGTGATGCTTTGTGGGCTGTGCGTGTCGAAGTTGCACACCACGAGAAAGCCGAACGCCTGCGGCCCGTCGTCTCGACGAAATGCCGCGATGACGGCAGGATGTCCGTCATCCACAAACTGACAGTTTGCCCCGCGTCGGAACGCCGCGTGGTCGGCGAGGATGGCATTGACACGGCTGAGAAATGGTCCGAACCGTGCGACCTGGGGATATGACATTTTTGGCCTCCTGCCGACAAAATCGATCCGGGTCTCCTCCCCGAACTCCACTCCCTGTGGAATTCCCGTCGCCCCGGTGCCCAGCAGGGCGGCGGCGACGTAGCGAGGGACCGTCGAATCCGCTGTCCCGAACTCCTGCGCGGGGGACCCGGAATCGTGCGATGTGATCGGCATAAAGTAACGGGCCTGCCCGGAAACACGGTGGATGTATTTCAGATACTCACGGAGATCAGGTGCAAACTTATAATTCCAGGGCGTCGCCAGCAGGAGGTTTAATCTCCACTCTGGTACGGTGATCAGCAGCGTGCGGTCATCCGTGAAATACTCGGCGAGGATACCGACGTCAGGGTACTCCGAATGCAGAGCCGCTGAGAGCGTTTGAATAAAACCTGGATCACTGCTGTGCAGGTTGTCGAAACGCACAAACCCGGTGGTGTCATTGGCGTATTTCGCCCAGAACAGCGCATAGTCGGTCATATAAGCACGGATCTCAGACCGGATCGCTTCTGACGGATGCTCGTAGTTGATCAGGACGAGGTCATCCCAAGTCTGCCAGCCCTGACTGGACCAGTACCGCGCGCGCTGAAATCCATCCGGCTGATTTTCGTCCGGGACGATCCAATCCGGAGCGCGGCGCGCCATTGCGCTATTTACGCCGATATGGTTGAGGACCAGGTCGAAACACAGCCGGACGTCAAGCGTTTTCGCTGTTTCGATAAACCCTTCCAACTGCGATAGACCATCTTGTACAGCACCCTCTCCCAGGTACCCGGGATCGATCGCGAAGAGGTCCCTTGCCGCGTAAGGGCTTCTAGAGGTATCCAGTGTCGTGATGGGCAGCAGGTGAACCAGATTGAAGCCCATCGCATGGATACGTTTCAGATCGACTGCCCAATCGGCCACTGTGCCGGAGACGGTCGGTATCAGCGTGTAGAGACGCAGGCCGTCTACCTGCGGCGGATCGACCAGGATCCAGGCGTCGGGGACGGTGTCTCGAAGCCAGGTCGCACCCCCATCAAGTGAAAATTCGGCTCGCAAGGAATGGAGGCCTGTCCGCGCGGGGGTGATCTGGCAGGTCAGTGTCCGTTCATCGAGGCGGACAAAAGGGATCGTATCCCACATCTCGCGCCCCGTCGAATTCAGCGTCGTCATGAGGCGAACCTGTACGTCACCGGGAAGCGGGTCGTCCGTCGTGATGGTCAGGGTCGAAACTTCCCTCTGGCAGGCACGAGAGAAACTCTGCCGTCCGACGGGATAGGATCGCCGGAGATGCTCGGCAACGGGATGGACGCGCGGTCGCGCGGGCAGAACGGGTATCCTACGGTGTTGAAGTGATGTCATGGTCTAGTTTGCTGTGCGTCATCTTTGCCGTGCGTCATCTTTGCCGTGCGTTATCTTTGCCGTGCGTTATCGCATCGGTGTCACGAACGAAGTCGGCAGGGTCAGATCCCCTCGGGTCTTCTCGTCTTGAGTTTCACGCTCCGCCTCGTGCCAGTCCTGATCCGCCGGACTTTCGCCCGGACCCGTTCCGCGTAGAGTTCATAGGCACGCGCAGCGATCTGCTTATGGTTCCATTCCCGATGGTAGGATGCCGAAGGAGGCCGGACGCTCGCGCAGCGTGATCGGATCGCCTCGGGCCTGACGCCATCTGTCGCATCGGGCTTAGCCTCTCAGCTTTTGGTTTATCTGCTGGTTTATCTGCGACTTGAGCCATGCTGATTTGCTTCCCGCTCTTGTTCCATTCTTGTTCCATTCATGATTGTAACGCGGTCTTTGCGGCTCCGACAGCTTCCTTGCTGCTGGCAAGCTCTTTCTCGATCTGCTCCAGGGAGCGCCCTTTCGTCTCCGGCACGAAGCGTCTCACGAAGAACCAGGCCGCGATGCTCACCAGACCATACGCCCAGAACGTCCACGACAGACCCAGCCCATGCACCAGCGTCAGGAACGATACCGTCACCAGCAGGTTAAACGCCCAGTTCGTCAAAGTGGCAACGCTCATCGCGACCCCGCGCACCGGCAAAGGGTAGATCTCCGAGATCAGCAGCCAGAAGACCGGCCCCAGCCCGATGGCGAACGCACCCACATACAAAATCAGGCTGCCCGCCGCGAGCAGACCTTGCAGGTGGCCCAGGCCGTGGAGGTGGAACAACAGGCCGATCAGGGCCAGGCCGGCGGTCATCCCCGCAAGGCCCCACAGCAGCAGCGGACGGCGACCCACACGGTCCACCAGGCGCACGGCCACGACCGTCATGACGACGTTGACGAGGCCGACGCTCACGCTTGCCAGGATCGAGTGCGCCGCCGAGCCGAGGCCCGCCATCTGGAAGATCGTCGGCGTGTAGTAGATGATCGTGTTGATGCCGGTGAGCTGGTCAAACGCGGCCAGTCCCAGGCCGACCAGGAGCGCCGGACGCAGGGAAGGCGCGATGAGATCGGCCCAGCCGCCCGATTTGCCCTGCTTGCCGAGGTCACGGTGGATGCCTGCGATCTCGGCCTGCACCTGCCCCGCGCCGTCCAGACGTGTCAGCGCCTGCGTCGCCTCATCCGTGCGCCCCTGCTGGAGCAGCCAGCGCGGGCTTTCCGGGAGAAATATCATGCCGCCGCCGAGGACTAGGGCGGGAACGACGGCAAGACCGAACATCCAGCGCCACGCGCCGGCAGCGGACAGGCCGTAGTCCACGAAGTAGGAGAGCAGGATGCCCAGGGTGAGCAGGAGCTGGTTGAGGGCGACCAGGCTCCCGCGCCGGTCGGCGGGCGAAATCTCGGAAATGTAAAGGGGTCCGAGGTAGGAGGCGACGCCGATTCCGACGCCGACAATGACCCGCCCGGCAATCAGAACCGCGATGTTCGGCGCAAAGGCCGTGACTAAAACGCCGATGAGAAAGACGGCGGCGGTCGCGATCATCAAGACGCGCCGGCCCAGGCGGTCTGCCAGGCGTCCGCTGCCGGCGGCTCCGAGGATGGCTCCGATCAGCACCACGCCCGTTACGACTTCCTGCATGGTCGGCGAGAGGTGGTACTGGACTTTGAGAAACAGCAGAGCGCCGGAGACGACGCCGGTATCATAGCCGAACAGCAGGCCGCTGAGGGACGCGATCACGGCGGCGAAGTAGAGGAAGACGTGCCCGTGCCCATGCGGGGCTGATGCCGGTTTGTTTTTTGCGGCGGAAGTCGCTGCGTCCCCTCCCTTCGGCGTCACGGGCGGGGGAGGCGGCGGCGCTTCCTTTGCAGGCGGCGCCGCTTCCTTTGCGCTCTCCTCGTCCCGAATCTCGCGCTCCGCTTCCTGCCAGTCTTGATCCGCCGGACTCTCGCCGTGGAGGCGCTGGTCGTAGAGTTCATAGGCCCGTGCGGCGATCTG
>JAYTGR010000150.1:0-2452 GCA_043733205.1 Chthonomonadaceae bacterium | reverse complement strand
AACTTCGGTTAGTAATGGGGGATCAGAAACACGACTTTCCATTTCCACAGGAACGGACTGCGTTTCTGTGCCCGACGAATGCGCTCGGCATCTTCGTTTGTATGTGAATCGGCGCGAAAAGTTTGTCTGTCTCTTAGTGCGCCGCCTTTTGGACCTCCGGCTGACTTTCAACCCAATGGCGCAGTATGAGGTAGCCCGGATCGCCGGGCGCATAGCGCCGCCCGCCCTGGTGACCGTCCTCTTTGCCATCCTGAATATTGAGCGGTTTGCGGAGCAGTTTGCTCCGGTCGATATCCGTCAGGTTCACACGCTGCTGGAGCGCGCGGTAGTTGGCGAGCACATCGGCGACCGGCATGAAGCCAAACTTATCGGGCGCATGCAGAGAGAGCGAAGGCACACGGCCGGGCAGACCGTGGCAGCCCATGCAGGCCTGCTGATCGGAGCGTTTTTGGCGGGTAAGCTCCGGCAGCACATAGTCGCGGAAGTAGAGAATGTCGTCGGTCTGCACTTTCGTCAGGACAGGCTCTCCGGCGGCATCGAACGCGACGGCCGGATTACGCTCCTTCTTGAGTTCGGCCTTCAGGCTGGGCAGGAAGTCACTGCTCTGTTTGAGGACGTTCGCGATAATAACCTTGAGTTCCTCCGTTTTCTCGGTCTTTGCCAGTTCCGAGAGGGCGCGGATCACTTCCGGGTTGCTGCGGAGGGCGGTCTTGTTCGCCATGCGAATGGCGATGGCCTGTTCTTTGGGGTCGGCAGTCGGGCGCAGGGCATCCAGATAGAGCTGCAGGGCGCGGTCTTTCACCGTCAGAACGGGATCCGGCTGCTGCGGAGGAGCTGGCTGCTGGAAAACGACCGTTTTAGCCTTGACAGCAGGCTGTGTGTCGTCTCCGCTAAAGGTGAGTATCCACTCCACACTGGGCAGCCAGTAGAGTTCCTGAAGCGGATTGGTGAACATCTCCGGAAAATAGCTGGTCAGCACGATGCGCTGATGCAGATCCGGGTTCTCTTTCAGGACGTCGCCGAGGCGGTCGGCGAGATAGCGATTGGCCTCCTGCGTCTTTTCCACCTCGGTGCGCTTGGCCGGGTCGGTCATGGCGTTGAGCTGGTCCGGCGTGTAGTAGGCGTCGAGACGCGGAATGATCAGGCTGAAGAAGCTGCGCTGCTGCTCGGTGGTTCTGGGGATCACCCAGTTGACCCGCGACCAGAGGTTCAGGATCGGGTCCGAGACCTGTTCGCGGCGCGGCGGCTCCATCGCGCCGCGCATCACCTGCGCAAGCTGCGGCTCGACCAGTTCAGGCACCGCGGCCAGACTGACGGAGCGCGGATCGCTGATGGCGCTGGAGGCGAGCTGGCGCAGTTCGTCCGGGCCGCGCAGGGAGTAGTTCACCAGAAAGTCGGTCAGAGGCTGATACGGCACATTGGCCGCGCCTTCGAGCCCCACCCGCAGCGCGGTCATATCGGTGCGTTTTTCGGCGGCAGCGAGGTAGGCGAGCGCCGCTTTGCCCATCATCTCCCCGGAGCCGGGCGTCGCATAGCCCATCTGTCCGGGACCGCCGTCGCCGCCGGAGGTCGTGTAGTAGGTCGCGCCGATGCCGACCAGGCGGGAGGCGAGACGCGTTTTGGCTTCCGGGTCGCCGGGACCGTCCAGCTTCGCGGTCAGAGCGGCGAACAGAGTCGCTAATTCTTTGTACTGCTGCTCCCCCGAGCCGTTGGCCTTGTGGCCGTTCGCGATGAAGAGCGCCTGACTGCTGTAACGGACGCTGTTCTCGACCAGCGCGTCGGACTCAGGGCGGGTCAGGAGGGTGACCCAGGCCGCATTGACGGCGGCGCGCACGGGCGGATTCCAGACCCACCACTGCCAGGCGGCCTTCGCGGTCCAGGCGCGCACGGCAGGATGCGGGTCGCGGTTCAGGCCCCGGTCGAAGAGGAAGTTGAGACGATTCCAGCTGACACGTGCTGCGGGCAGCACGGCGTCGGCGCGCATATTGAGCGCTTCGGCGACTGCGGCGCGGGTGTCGTCGCTCCCCTGCTCTCCTGCCGTCAGCATGGCGTCCCAGCCGCTGTCGTCCAGCAGAGTCTGGCGCAGCGCCCAGACCGCCGCTTCCCGCACCGGTTTCGCATGCTCGCCCAGCGCGGCGATCACGGCCGGCACGCCCTGCGCGGTGTGAGTCGCGCCGAGGCCGATCATGGCCCATTCGCGCACCAGCGGACTGTCGTGGCGCGCAGCCTGCAGCAGCAGGTCGGCGAATTTCGGCTCCCCCGTGAGCGCCAGAGCCTGCACCCGGTGCAGAGTGGCCAGCAGAGTCTCATTCGGCCTGGGCATATAGTCGGCGCGGCGCAGAACCGCAGGCGTGGCCGGATAGAGACGCGCCAGGGCATGCAGCGCATAGGCGGTGGAGACGAATCCGGTCTGCGCGGCTTTGTTCCAGCGGCCGGCGGGCTTCTGCATCGC
>JAYTGR010000149.1:0-2458 GCA_043733205.1 Chthonomonadaceae bacterium | reverse complement strand
GTTCAGCGGTTTGAGATCGAACAGATCGGCCAGACTGCTGCGATCCTCTCGGCTGTAGCCCAGCGCTTTCGACCAGTCGGCAAAGGTCAGGACGGTCTCTTTGAGCGGATCGTAGGTAAAGTCGGTGCGCGACAGGGCCTGCTTCAGAATGTCGGCAGGCAGCGTTTTGCCGGTCAGCGCCTTGATACGCGCGCCGATAACCTGGCTCGCCTCGTCCGGATGCGCCGCGATGAACTCGGCGGCCTCGACATGCGCCGCCAGAAACTTCTGCACGATGTCGGGATGCGCGTCCAGGAACTTCTTCCGCACGATCACGACGGTCGTCGCGAACCGTCTGCTGGGCCACAGATCCCGCTCATCGTTCAGGATCCTGCCGCTGCCCTCTTTGACCAGGCGGGATACCCACGGTTCCGGCACCCAGGCCGCATCCAGCTCTTTCTTAACGAACAGGGTCAGCGTGTCGGCGGGTGCGTTCGGCAGCACATTGACCGTCCCGCCCTTATCCGTCGAGGCCAGCTGCGCCTGCTGCAGGGCATGTCGGAGCGAGATGTCCTGTGTGCCGCCCGTCTGCGGCACGCCGACGCGCTTCCCGCTCAGCCCCTTCACGTCGGCGACTCCGGCATCGCTGCGCACCACGAGCGCCGCACCGCCGGAGCAGGCCCCCGCCACGATCCGCAGCGCTTTGCCCTGCGACTTCACAAAGCCGTTGACGGCGGGGCCTGGCCCGATGTAGCCGATATCGACCTGATCGCCGAACACCGCTTCGATCTCCGACGGCCCTGCCGTAAACACCTGCTCTTCGATTTTGACCTGAGAGCCGAGCGCCCTGGCAAACAGGCCCCTGCCCGTGCCGACCAGCGCCACCCCATGCGTCACATTCGGGAAAAAGGCCAGATGGACCGTCGTGACTCCCGCCGCATTTGTGCCGTTAATGCTCTTCGGCCCGCATCCTGCCAGCACAGTGAGCGCCAGGAGAGAGAGAACGCCTGTTTTTCGGGTTGTCCACTGCAATCGTTTGTCTCGTTCCCGCCGGTTCACGATTTCGCCTTCTCTTCCCGCTTAGGAGAACAGAAATCCCATTTCCGGAAGGAGTAACCCGGATGGGGGGCGAATGGAACCCTATAGGTGCCTGAATTTAATGTTTACCAAATCGGTCGAATTAGTATGGTATGGAATTATACTCGTATCTGCGCCCCATGTCAAGGTGGATTTGCACCTTTTTAGCACTCAGTTGAGAAAGCGTCAATGCAGCAAAGACCTACAACCGTATTGAAATGGCTGCCGCGAGAACACCCGCTGATACCCTGTGCTGTGGCAGCGCAGGGCGAGGCGGCACAGCGGCTGGCGCGGCGGCTTCTGGAGTGGGGGGAGGGGGAGCTGGGGCAGCTGCAGGGAGTGGCGGAGCGCGGAACGCTGCTGGTGTGTGGGGAGACAGCGGCGCTTCCCTGGGCAGAGGGCGTGATCTATCTGGGACAGGACGCAGAGGCTCCCGCGCTGCTGCTGCCGACGGCACTCCACCCCGATTTTCCGCCTGCACTGCTGGAGCGGGCGCTGCGGGCGCAGTTCCCGGCCGCTGCACCGCCGCTGGCCGTGCTGCCGGGAAGGCTGCAGGCAGTCTCGCTGGCCGGAGCCCGGACGGTGCAGCGGACGAGCCTGCTGGCATGGCTGGAGGGCCGGCTCTAAGATGGAACGGCCCTGCAGACCGATGCTTTTTGGACAGTATTTACAGTATTTACAGTATTTACAGGATGTGCTGGACAGGAGCCGACAGTAACATGGAACTGCCGCGTACTCTGATGCCGTGGTCGGCCTGGCTGGAACTGTTTCCCCGTGAGATCATACAGAGCTTTGGGCCGATGCTGCAGCGGCTGGATCGCGCGGTCGGCCCACTGCGCGTGCAGAGTGAGATAGGCAAAGGGGAGCCCGATGGTTTTGACGGCCTCGCCCGGCGCGGCAGCTACGAGCGCCTGCTGCTCACGGAGTGGCTGCTGGCCGATGAGATGCCCGACGAGTTTCTGCGCCGTGCGATCATGGGGGAACACGCCTTCTATCAGGTGGCGCGGCGCGAACCGGCGGGATCCCGCCTCTCGGCGGCGCTGTTCGACGCCGGTCCCAGCCAGCTCGGCTCTCCGCGTCTCGCCCATCTGGCCGCGCTGATCGTGCTGGCGCGGCGGGCGGAAGCGGCAGGCGCGGAGTTTCGCTGGGGCGTACTGCAGAGCCGGGAGCTGCCGCTGCTCTCGGCATCGGAGGACAGTATGCGCCGCCTGCTGGACGCGCGCAGCCTGCGGGAGGCCGATGCCGACGATCTGGCCCACTGGCAGGAGCGCCTGAGCAGCGGCGGCAGATCCGACGATTTCTGGCTGGTCGGCGGAACCAGACTGGAGCGGCTGCTGCCGGAGCGCCGCGTCTCCCGGCTGTTCGTAACCGACGCCCTGGACACCGAAGAGCGCAGCGTGAC
>JAYTGR010000148.1:0-6924 GCA_043733205.1 Chthonomonadaceae bacterium | reverse complement strand
GCGCGAACGTCAACGACACTGACCGCCTGAAATATGCGACGCAGGAGTTCTACCTCAAATCCTCGCAGCAGATGAAGGATCTGTTCGGACATGTGCCGGGTGCGATCGAAAACACGCTGGGGATCGCCGAGCGGTGCGACGTCAAGCTGGAGTATGGACGCGTTCCCATGCCGGCGCCCGGAATTCCGGAAGGGCTCGACGCGCATACCTACCTGACGCAGCTGGCGCAGGAAGGCTTGATCCGCAAATACAACGGCAATCCTCCGCAAAAAGTGATCGAGCGGCTGGAGTATGAACTCGGGATCATCCAGTTTACGGGCTTCTCTCAGTACATCCTGATCGTGCGCGACTTTGCGAAGTTCGCCGAGCAGAAGGGGATCTTCTACGGGGTGCGCGGTTCGGCAGCGGGCTGCCTCGCCTCCTATCTGGTGGACATCACGGATATCGACCCGGTGGAGTATGGCCTCACCTTCGAGCGGTTCCTGAACCCGGAACGTGTGCAGATGCCCGACGTCGATATGGACTTCGAGGACACACGCCGGCAGGAAGTCATCGAATACGTCACGCAGAAATACACGCCGCCGGAAGCTTACAACGACCCCACCGACCCAACGAAGATCGATCCGACTCAGGCGCGTGTCGCGCAGATCATTACGTTTGGAACGCTTGCCGCCCGCGCCGTCCTCAAAGACGCAGGGCGCGCGCTCGGCATGCCCGGCCCGGATGTAGCGCGCCTGTGCGCCATGATCCCCACCATCCCCCTCCACATGACGATCGACAAGACGATGGACGTCAATGCGGAGTTCAAGAACGCCTATGTCCGCGATCCGCAGGCTCGCAAACTGATCGATACCGCCAAGCGCCTGGAAGGCATCTCCCGGCACGCAAGCGTCCACGCCGCCGGCGTCATGATCTCCCACAATCCCCTGACCGACTATACGCCGCTCAGCCGCTCGGCGGAAGGCGGACTCGTTACGCAGTATATCGCCGGCACGCTCGAAAAGATCGGGCTGCTGAAGATGGACTTCCTCGGCCTCATCAACCTCTCGATCCTGGGACAGGCCGTCAAAAACGTGCAGATGACGACGGGAATCACCCTCGATGTCCGCAAACTGCCGCTGGAGGGCGATACGCCGGACGTCCGCAGAACCTACGATCTGCTGGGCGCGGGAGAGTGCGTCGGCGTCTTCCAACTGGAGTCGCCGCAGATGCGCCGCTACGTCCAGGAACTCAAGCCGACCAGCGTGCGCGATGTCGCGGCCATGGTTGCGCTCTACCGCCCTGGCCCGATGGCTCACATCCCCCGATTCGTGCGCTGTAAACATGGCATGGAAAAGATCGAGTATCCCCATCCCTGGCTGGAGGAGCTGCTCGGGGAGACTTATGGCGTCATCGTCTATCAGGATCAGGTCATGCTGATCGCGCAGATCATCTCCGGCTACTCGCTGGGAGAGGCCGATCTGCTGCGCCGCGTTATGGGTAAGAAGAAGAAAGAGGAGATGGCCCAGCAGCGCGAGAAGTTCCTCGCGGGTGCGAAAACCAAGGGCGTCAGCGAGAAGAAGGCCAACGAGATCTTCGACATGATGGAGCCCTTCGCCGGGTACGCCTTCAACAAAGCCCACGCCGTCTGTTACGCGATGGTCGCGTATCAGACGGCCTATCTCAAAGCCAACTATCCGGTCGAATACATGTCGGCGCTGCTTGCCTGTTTTATCGAGAAGCCTGATAAACTGCTGACGGCGATGGACGAGTGCAAGCGGATGGGCATTCCTGTCCTGCCGCCGGATGTGAACCACAGCGCCGCCGATTTCGCGGTCGAGATGCGGGACGAAGACGGCAGGCAGACCGCCTACGCCATACGCTACGGCCTGGCCGCGATCAAAAACGTAGGCAGGGCAGCGGTCGAGGTCATTCTGCGCGCCCGCGCCGAAGGCGGCGCTTTCGACACGCTCGGCGAGTTTGTACAGCGCGTGATGGCCAGTGAAACGGGGGTTACGCGCAGCACCATCGAAAACCTGATCCACGCCGGAGCGTTCTCAGGACTGCCCGGACACGGCAACCGGCGCGCCTTGGTTCAGATCCTGGACGACGCGCTGCAGGCGTCCGTGCGTGCGCAGCGCGACAAGAAATCGGGGCAGGCCTCTCTGGCCGACATGTTCGGCGAGGAGGATGACGCGGCCGGAAAGCCCGCAGCGATTCCCATTCCGACCATGCCGGACTTCCCCCGTGAACAGATACTCGGGTTCGAGCGCGACCTGCTCGGCCTCTATATCTCCGATCATCCCCTGCAGGCTCATACAGCGCTCTTCGAACGGAGGGGCACGATGCGAATCTCCGACCTCTCCGAGATGCCCGACCGCGCCGAAATTATCCTGGCGGGTATCGTGACCAGCATCAAGCCTTTCACCTCGAAAAAATCGGGCGAACCAATGGCGTTCTTCAACCTGGAAGATATGTCCGGAACCATCGCCTGTACGATGTTTCCTGCCATCTTCGCACAGCAGGGGCAGCATCTGGAAAAAGACAAAATCGTGATTTTGCGGGGCAAGGCCAATCACCGCGATCGGGTCCGCGAAGACGAGGACGGCAGTCATATCGTGGAGGTGCTGGCAGACGAGCTGACCCCTATCGGCGGCGGCAGCAGCAATAGCGGACCCAGCCGGATCGTCATCCGCCTGGACTCTTCCCACCGCAGCGTACTGCGGTTCGTTCGGGAGACTGTAGAACACCATCGCGGCAACGGCAATGCCCAGCCCGTCTACCTGCATGTCCCGGAAAGCGGCAGACTCAACGTCGTTCGCACCGCTCTGGTCGCAGAGTTCAGCGACGCCTTCCGCACCGCACTGGAGCGGATGCTGGGCCGGCAGTCCGTCTGGCAGGAGTAGCTGCATTCTGCATGCGCTCGCACGCAGAAAGGCCCGGAACGATAGAATGTTCCGGGCCGAAGCTTTCGCTGCTCTCGTCCAGTCTGCCTGCAGGAAAGGCCCTGACTGCGGGTTCGTTTTGGGAGGATCCGCGCCGATTAGGGGCCGCCCATGCCTCCTCCAGGCGCCGGGGCTGCTTTGCTGGCGCCGCCGCCCATCATGCCTCCGCCAGAGCCTGCCCCCATCGAGCCCATTTTGAGGCCGCCGCCAGGGCCTCCACGCGTCATTCCACCGGCGGGCGCGCCTCCGCCTGCAGCCATGCCTCCGGCGCCGCGTGTGTCGACGGCGGGAGCAGGGGGGGCGAGTGTGGCTTTGTACGATCGGTACGCCAGGAAGAGGGCGATCGCTGCAATCGGCACCATGACGATTCCGGACAGTTTTTGTTTCACTTCAGTTTCCCTTTCATGCGAAACGGAATGCCGTCTGCGGACCGTGTAAAAGCACCCTCAGTCAGGCTGATTATTCGACCTGCCGGTCTATTCGAGGGATAAAGTAGGCAGAATTTCGTTCACGGATGGCGCAGCATCCGAGCGGACAGACAATATTCGGCAGGCTCCTATAGGGTGCAGACGACGCACCGAAGCGAGCGTTACGGCGCAGATTTAAGTTCTTTAGAAAGGAGCAGAAAGCTGTCGTAGCGCCTTTTAGAGACCAGGCCTGCCGTGACGGCGTTCTTCAGGCTGCATCCGGGCTCGTTTTCGTGACGGCAGTTGCGGAACCGGCAGGGAGTCTCCAGAGGAGCGGCGAACTCGATAAATCCGGTCAGCAGCTCCTCCCGACTCATGGCGAGGAGCTCGAGGCTGCGCAGGCCTGGCGTATCCGCTACCCAGCCGCCGGTTTCCAGGGGAATCAGCTCCCGCACGGTGGTCGTATGGCGGCCTTTGAAGGTGACGAGGCCGATCTCCCCGGTGTTCAGTTTGAGTTCCGGCTGAATGGAGTTGAGCAGACTCGACTTTCCAACGCCTGACGGGCCGGTGAACGCAGAGACACGTCCTCGCAGGGCCGCCCGCAGTTCCGCGATGCCGATATCCTGCTTGGCGCTGGTCGCAATGACCCGGTATCCTATCTGTGCGAACTCGCCGAACCGCTCCTGAAACGTGGCTTCGTCGGTCCTGTCCCGCTTGTTGGCAATGATGAGCGGTTCCAGGCCGTTGGTCTCTGCCGCGACGATCCAGCGATCGATACGCCACAGATCGGGGTTCGGCTCGACACAGGCGAACACGATGACAAGCTGGTCGAGATTGGTGACGAGGGTCTGTTCACGGCCTCGGAAGGCGGAGCGGGCAAAGCGGGTGACACGCGGCAGAACCTCTTCGATAATGCCGGTCTTCTCATCCTCGGAGGTATAACGAACCCGGTCGCCGACGGCGACGACATCGGAATGCAGGGGCTGCTTGGCGCGCGTAACGCGGCGGGGCTGAGAACCGCTGGAGGAGTAGGTGAACGTCTTCTTAAGATTGCCGCGCAGGGTACAGATCAAAGTATACGGATGACTCTCTTTATCGGCATCGGCATGGACGATGAACTTGCCGCTATGCACTTTTAGAACCAGTCCCTCATGCATCCCGGCGCGAGGAGTGGGGTCGAACGGGGACGGTTCACTTTCGGTCACAGGCGAGTTTTTCCTCACGATGGGTGGAATCTCCTTGTCCGTATAGGACGCAGTCTGTACAGGGTATGAGTCGGATGTACGCTGTCATCATTCGGCTCTCCTTCTAAATCGGTTGGCGAATCCCGCCGGGCAGACGCCCAGTACAATTCGTCCGTGGCGCATTTGGCATGAGACGCCTTCTAATGCAGTATACAACTGTGCCAAAAGTTTGTCAAGCAACACCGGTCAGCCCGAATTATACTGCTTGTCAGCCTACGTAAGGAATGACATAGGGGCCGCGTGGAATGGCCAGGATGCTCGCATTCCGCCCATGCTTGGTGAAAGCGGCTTGCAGCGCCTCCTCGACACTGTTCGCCGAGTTCACAAAACACTGCGTGAGGCGCTCGGCGGAAATACCGCCTGTGATACAGGTGATTTCGGCCTTGCGCGCGACCTTCGCCAGCTCCTCCACCTGCCACTCCTCGGGCAGAAATACGTCCGGCTGCGAGATGTGCGCCACAAACTGTTCCAGGTCGCCTGCCTCCAGGAGTGTACGCGTGAAGAGCGGACTCCCAATCCCCTCGGCGCACTCCGCCACGATAATGATCGTGCCGCCCTCTTTCACCACTGGCAGTGCGCCGACCATCCCCTTAACCGCCTGGTAGAAGGTCGCGTCCAGGGGATAGCCTGCGCAGGACGTGACAACGATGTCTGCCAGCTCCGGTGCGGCGGCCCGGACGTGCTGTGCCGCGAACTCCACTCCTCTCTTCCAGGCCTGTTCCAGTTCGCCGGCGAACACACCGGTGATCCGGTTCGATTCGTCCAGAGTAACGTCCAGGATCAGGTCCGGCGGCATCATACGGGCGATGGCGAGGGATTCCGCGTGTACGGGGTTGCCGTCTACGCTGCCGTTCGTGGCGAGAGGCGATTCGAGGAAGCGGGGGCAGTGCCAGCGCTGAACGGTTTCGAAATCTGCAACGCCCGGCATGATCAGTTTGCGGCCCCCGGAGTAGCCCGCCATAAAGTGCGGTTCGATGAGGCCGACGGTAATTTTCAGGTCCGCCTCGCAGTAGGTGCGATCGAGACGCACAGGAACGCCATTAGGTGAGACCCCCAAATAAAGCTGAGACTCCCGGTCGTGAGAGTCGTGATTGACGACGCGATAGCGCGCTGCGATCTCCTCTCCGATCAGCTGCCGCAGCTCTTCACCTTCGTTGGGGCGGTGAGTCCCGGTGGCGATGAGAATCGTAATGCGCTCTGCCGGGATCCCAGCAGCCTCCAGAATGCTCAGGATGGGCGGCAGGAGCGTCCTGTTGGGAACGGGACGCGTGATATCGCAGATCACAATCACAGCGCTGCCTTTCCCGTGAGCCAATTGAGCCAGGGGCAGCGTCCCTATCGGCGCGTTCAGAGCAGCTTCAATGGCTTCTATCGGCGCGGTCAGTGCAGGGGCAGGCGACAGGCCGAGGACGCCCATAAGATTAAAATCCGGCAGTTCCGCGATGAGTCCTGTTTTGCCGTAATCGAGTCGCACATGCATGGCATTCTTCCTTTGTCGGGGTCAGTTCGGCTGGGCATCCTGGCCCGCGGCCATCCACCATGGGAGGAGTGCGAGCGCTCCCTGCTCTCCGGGCTCTGCGAGACACGGCAGCACCCTCTCGGTCAAAAATCCTTTTGGGAGGCAGGAACGTACGATGGTGAGGTCGGCGCAGTAGACCGTCGGGCCGCCGGTAAACGAGATGGGGAGTTTACGCCGACGGAAATAGACAGAGCGTTCGTCGGTCACGTAGTTGGCGACGACGCGCAGATCCGGATCGGTTTGCTGAGTTTCCTTCAGTTCGAATATGCTGCCAGCCAGCCGCTGCAGATAGTCGATGTGGCCTCCGGCGGGCTCAAAGCTGAAGAGGACAAGACAGGGATGGTTCCGCTCGCCGGGCTCGAACAGCAGCTGGTTCGCCTGGATAAGAACCCCCCAGACAGGCACACCTTTCTGGCCCAGGATCGCCCGACTGCCTTGCTTCGGGGCATTTTTCTGTGCGCTGGCGAACGCAAAGAGGAGGAACGCCACCCCTGTAAGGACTCCTCCGATCGCGCCTGAAGCGAAGGCAAGAGCGCCGATCAGGCAGAACAGGCCCATTCCGGCAAGGATTATCGCAAGTCCGTAGCGCTGCCCGAAGCCGACACGAGCCTGGTCTTCCAGATAGGCGCGAAAACGCCGGCGTAACGCCAGAAGCGACTGTACTTCGGACGGTGTCAAAGGAGACTGTGTCATTGAGAAGGGGCTCCCTTCTCAGAAGCTGCATCCAGGGTGCGCAGCAGTTCGTAGGCTCTGGCACGAAAGGGGCTTTCCGGATAACGATCCTGGAACAGCCGCGCCAGGATTCGTGCCTCTTCCTGCCGGTTTAGGGG
>JAYTGR010000147.1:0-2461 GCA_043733205.1 Chthonomonadaceae bacterium | reverse complement strand
CGCCGTTGTTGAAGAGCTGCACGGCGGCGCGTGCGGCGGCGAAGGTCGCCAGGGTCACGATGATGGGCGGCAGCTTACCGCGCGCGATGAGCAGGCCGTTGAACAGGCCGCATGCCGCGCCTGTCCCTAAAGCCGCAAGGCAGGCCAGGAGCAGATTGCCGTGCGTACGGGTCGCCACGAAGGCGAGCATCATTCCGCTCAGGCCGACTACCGACCCCACGGAGACGTCGATGCCGCCGGTCGCGATCACCAGGGTCATCCCGGTCGCGATCACGGCGAGTTCCGAAGACTGCTTCATCAGCAGACGGATATTGCCGATGGTATGAAACTCCGGCCGCTGCCATGCGAAAAAGAGCACGGTCGCCAGCAGCACCATACCGACACCGAACTCGATGGGCAGGACGCGGCGCGGCTTGTCCGTCGGAGCGCCGATACTTTCCTGTACGCTCATGCCTGTACCCTCGCCGTCTTATTCTGTCGGGTTTTGCGCCAGCGCTCCAGGATAGCAGCGGCCAGCACTACACCACCGGTAAAGAGACCATACTGTTCAGACGGCCGATGTGTCAGGATTAGCGAGTCCTGCACCAGATTGATCAAGAGTGCGCCCAGAATCGCGCCCGGCAGAGTGCCCTCACCGCCGGTGATCGCCACGCCTCCCACCACGCAGGCCGCGACCACACTCAACTCATAGCCAGGTGCCACGTTCGACTGGGTATTGTTGTTATAGGCCATCATAATCAGACCTGCCAGTCCTGCACTGAGCCCGGAGAGCAGGTAGGCGATGCGCTTGATACGCTCGGTTGGGACGCCGGAGAGCAGAGCCGCCTGCTCGTTACCGCCCATGGCTGTCAGCCAGCGCCCGAGCGGCGTCCGAACCACCAGCAGGGTGAAGAATAACCCGACGATAATCAGGATCAGCAGCGGATTCCAGCCTGTGCCCAGGAGGTTGAAAGCGTCGGGAAAGGGACCATAGTTGCGGGCATGGGTGGCGATACTGGTGCCATAGCGGAAGAGGAGCAGGGTCGCCAGCGTGGTGAGGATCGGAGGTAGTTTCCGGTAGGTGACGAACGCGCCGTTGAGAAGGCCCGCCGCTCCCGCCGCCAGCATTCCCGCCAGTGCCGCCACCGGCCAAGGCCAACCTGCCGCCATTCCGCCCGCCGCCACACAACTGGAGAGCGCGAGGATGGAGGCGATGGAGAGGTCCAGGCCACCGCTCAGGATTACAAGGCCCTCCCCACAGGCCATAATGCCGATGACGGCAGTATCCTTGGCAAGTGTGGTCAGATTGGAAGTGGTTAGAAACACCGGTGGTTGTTTCAGGAAGACTTGCAGGTAACGGTCATGGCGTGCCAATGCCAGACAGATGAGGGCGACAAGTGCCAGCGTCGGCAGTTCGCGGGGAGGTTTAAAACGTCGAGTCATGGGTTCCTTTGACAGAAATCAGGCACGCATTAGTTGTCAAGGGGTTGTCCCCCCTCGCTGCGCGCCTGCGGCGGATCGTCCTCGCAGACGGAGTAAAATCAGTCACAGAGTTATCTTGCTTTCAGCCAACAACGGCTTTTGTGTCCGCGCAGGCGGACCTTCGGCCGAAGGCCTCTAGCGAAGAACTTTAGTCCATCGCCGGCCTGGGAATTCATTCCATCGCTTGCCATTGCGGCGCTTGCGTGGCCCCATCATGGTGACGGGCGCCACTCTTGCCAGCTGTTTGCTATGGAATGGCGCTATTCCACCGGTGTCCAGCGCCCGTCCTGTTCGGAAGAGCGCTGGCATGCGGCGATGACGCGCTGCGTCGCGAGGCCATCGGAGAAGGTGGGCGAGTGCGGGTGCATAGGCCGGCCTTCAGCATGCCCTGCGGCATTGGTGACGAAGTCCTGTACGCTCTGGATATGGAAATTGAGCCAGCCGACGGTGTTTTTGGTCGCGCCCAGGCTGTAAGGCTTCGGGTAGCGCGTGACGGCCTCAATGCGGGTGCAGCCGCGATCACCGCCGAGAGCGGCTTCCGGGACCGTGGCATCGTAGGCATCCAGCCAGTTCGGGTCCATGAGATTGAAGCGCAGTCCGCCCTTCGATCCGTGCAGTTCAATCCGGAGTTCGTCCTGTACGCCGGTGGCAAGGCGGGAAGCTTCCAGGGTTCCGACTGCTCCGCCGGCAAGTCGGCACTGCACCAGCGCCAGATCGTCCACATCCACCGTGCGCAGACGTCCTGTCGCTGCTTCGATTCGTTCCGGAACGATCGTCTGCAGGGTCGCACTGACGGCCGCAAACTCGCCTGCCCGCCCGACATTCGTTCCCGGTCCCAGCAGAAATCGGGTCAGGTCGATCACATGGGCGCCCAGATCGGCGATCGCACCGCCGCCGCTGCGCGCCCTATCCAGCCGCCAGGTGAAAGGCCGTTTCGGGTCGATATAGCCCGCATGCAGATAGGCGACTCGGAAGGAGAACAGATCGCCGAGATAACCCG
>JAYTGR010000146.1:0-2462 GCA_043733205.1 Chthonomonadaceae bacterium | reverse complement strand
TCTTGACGGTAAGATCGCCGAACTTGACGATGATATCGCCCGCCTTCAGTCCGGCCTTATCCGCCGGACTGCCTTCGCGGACACCGTTCAGCTGGACGCCTTCGACCATCGCCGCGTAGTCCGGAATGCTGCCGAAATAGACGCGGAAACCGGGTGAACCGCCGCCGCCGGTGATACTTACCTTTTGATACGTCGGTCGGTCCGGGCTGTCCGCGATGCGCTCGGCGCACTCCGCGACCATCTGCAGCACTTTCGCCTCTCCCGGCGCGTTGATGAGGTCGATGGTGTCCTCGGGAGTGTGGTACTGCGGATGCGAGCCGGTGAAGAAGAACAGCACCGGAATATTTTTGTTGTAGAAGGACTGCTGATCGCTGGCTCCGAACCCATCCATGCTGCGCGACAGGGTGAACCCGGCGGTCCGGTTCAGCGTGTCGAGCAGGCCGTCCCACTCCTTCGCGGTGCCGCTGCCGATCGCAATGAGTTTGTTGTCGCGCAGCCGGCCCACCATATCCATGTTGATCATGGCGACGGTTTTTTCCAGCGGAACGATTGGGTGCGCTGTATAGTAAGCGGAGCCCAGCAGTCCCAGCTCCTCACCGCTGAAACAGATCAATACCAGGGATCGGCGCGGGCGCTGCCGCAGCTGCGCCGCCAATTTGACGGTTTTCCCCTGAGGCGCCCGACCAAAGCAGCGAGCCATAGCCAGCACGCCTGCCGCTCCGGAGGCGTTGTCATCCGCGCCGTGATGGATAGCAGGAGCGCTGGATTTCGCCAGCGAACCTGGCCCGCCCATCCCAAGATGGTCCAGGTGCGCGCCGATCACGACGACCTCTGGCCTCAATGTCGGATCGCTGCCCTCGACCATCCCGACGACGTTGGCCGTCACCTTCTCCACCGGCTTCACATCCGCGACGACGCCTGCGTCGTCACCGGTCACGAAAGAGACGTTTTTGCCGGTATCGGCGGCAGTCTGCATCTCTTTCGCCTTGCGTGCGTTCTCCAGAAAAGAGCCGTAGACCGCTCCCTGTTTTATTCGGAAGACCGGCAGTCCCGCATCCGCACTCTCCCCTGTGGTACGCGTCGGAACTCCAAAAGGCGTTTCGTCGGGCACGATGACCAGTACAGCGACCGCGCCGAGCTCACGTGCGTTCAGCGTTTTGCGCCGGATGTCCGCCAGATCCGCCAGAGAGCTCTTCGGGTCCTTGGCGGGACTGCCTGCCCACATCAAGACGACCTTGCCCTTGACATCCACGCCGGCAAAGTCGTCGTGGCCGGCCTGGGGCGCCCGGATGCCGTAACCGACAAAGACGACAGGCCCTGCCGCCTTCCCGCCTGCCGAAACACTCGACGGTTCGAAGATCGTCCCGGAGTCCCACACTGCCTGGCCGACCGATTTGGGGGTATGTACAAGCTGTTTGACGATAAGTGTCAGGCGGCTGCCTTTCCCCATAACATGTCCGGCATGAAAGCGGAACGGCTGGTAGTAGCCGCTGCCGTCGGGAAGGGCGTTGGGGTCGCGCTGTCTGGAGGTGCCAAGCGGCTTGAGGCCGCAGCGTGCGAACTCGGCGGCGATGTACTGTGCCGCTTTCTCGTTGCCGGGCTCTCCGCTGCCCCGGCCCCTTAGTTCGTCCGAGGCCAGATAGGCGATCTCTTTATAAATCGTCGCCGGTGAGAAGGCTGGATTGGGGACTGAGCGGTCCTGAGCGACTGCAGAGACCGTGCCCAGCGACCCGGCAATCGCCAGGATCTGCCATGCGAAGCGGAATCGAACGGCGCGTGGTGCGCGAAAATCTTGCATTGCTCTCTACTCCTGGGGGGCAATAAGTCGGACGCCGGCCACGCCGGGCGCCTGAATGCGGTCGCCGGGGCGCAGTTTGCGGCCTCGCCGCTGTTCCGGTTCGCCATTGACGATCACGACTGTCTCGGACAGGTAGAATTTCGCCTCCCCGCCCGTGCCGATGATCCCGGCCACTTTCAGCAGCTGCCCGAGCGTGATATGGTCGCCCTGCACAACGACGATCTGGTCCGGCTCGATGGCTGGGGTGGGAATGCGGTTCCGTCGCGCTAACATGATCTTTCTATCTCCTTCCGCGCCAGTCCACGATGCCCGGCTCGGTCCCGCTGTCTGGCGGCTCGATATCGGCCTTTTCGGCGCTGCGCAGGATCGTTTCGAGAGGCGGGCCGCCGGGATGCATGGCGGCGAAAATCTCATTGGCATAGCCGATCGCGCCGCTGCGATTCGGCGCGAGAACGAGCAGCAGGAAATCCGCCATTTTGAAGGCGGGCAGCTGCCGCACATCGAGAGCGACCTCCCATAAAAACAGGGTCGGCGAGGGAGAGCGCAGGCCGCGAATCCCGGCCAGTGCGGCGCTGAGCGCATCGAACTGATCTTCGGCTTTGGGCGCAATGGGATGGAACAGGTTGACCGCGCCGAGAAAACAGGCGCGCGCCTCCGATTTGCG
>JAYTGR010000145.1:0-6937 GCA_043733205.1 Chthonomonadaceae bacterium | reverse complement strand
TCGCGAGTGCATCGCCACGTGGGGAACCGACTTCCGCGCGGACCTGGCCCGCATCGACATCCCCACCCTGGTGATCCATGGCGACGCCGACCGAACCGTCCCTCTCGCGATCTCCGGGCAGCGTACCCACCAGGCCGTCAAAGGCAGCCGCCTCATCGTCGTAGAAGGCGGCCCGCACGGCCTCCTCCAGACTCACTCCGACGAGGTAAACGCCGCCCTGCTGGAGTTCCTCGCGTAGTACGTCCTGTGAAACGGATGTTACGACCGTCTTCGCGCTCCCTTGGCCTGGGGGCGTACGCGGCGTACAGCAGCGAAAGCATAAAGGCCCGGCAGGACACTGTCCACACCGGGCCTTTGCGCTTGAAAGCCTATTCGAGCCGGATGAGGCCGCGCTTCAGGGCGGTCATTACGGCTCCTGTCCGGTCGTGGGCGTGAAGTTTGACCAGGATATGGTTCACATGCGCCTTGACCGTGCCTTCCGTAATGAAGAGCTTTTCCGCGATCTGGTTGTTGTTCAGGGCCTCCGCCATGCCTGCGAGGACGTCTTTCTCGCGCGGGGTCAGCTCCTGCTGCCGCATGCGTTCCGTCAGTTTGGCGGCAATACCGGGCGAAATGGCGCTGTTTCCCGCTGCCACGGTATGAATCGTCTCTATCAGGTCGGCGCTCGTGCCCTCTTTCAATACGAATGCCTTTGCGCCCGCAGCGAGCGCCCGGTAGATATCCTCCGCAGCGTTGGAGAGGGCGAGCATAATGACATTGGCCGTCGGAAACTCCCGGCACAAAGTCTCTGTCGCCGTGATGCCGTCTATATCCGGCATACGCACATCCATGAGTACGATGTCGGGCTGGTGCTGACGAAAGCACTTGATCGCCTCACGACCGCTGCCTGCCTGAGCGACCACCTGAATCCCCTTCCGATTAGAAAGCACCGCGGCCAGCCCCTCACGGACGAGAGGATAATCGTCGACGATCAGCACCCGCACAGACTGCGTCTGGTTCATAATTTCCTTCGTTGATGCCGCCGTAAGAAGGGCTTTTCTACGGATCGCGATGCTGCGTTCCGGCAGGATCTGCTGTTCTCCAAAGAGATCTTTATTGACTGCATCTTTCTTTCACTTCGAGAAGGTCGAACTCCTGCTTTGAACTCACGGCTTATCGAAATAACGTCTGCGGGGCGGTTTCCCGATGTGTGCGGGGCTCCTCGCTTCCAGGCGTCGAAAAAAGATTTCAAATGCCCTGAAACGCTTTTCCGCTTTTGTTCAGCAGCGTGGAGTGATGGCGTGTAATCGGATAGACTCGTGTGAGGAGGGAGCGAAAATGAGCAGTGAGACATTAGAGACGCCGCCGGCCGATCAGGGCAGCCGCACCATGCCCGAATTTGTAAAGCGTGGGCTGATTCGGGTGCAGGGCGGGCTGCTCTATCTGAAGGCGCCGTATCGGGTACTGTGGATGCGGGAAGAACATCCGGACTGGGCCATCGTGACGTCGATTGAGTACGCCGATTACGAAAAAGGCTTCGCGGTCGTGCGGGCCGTCATCATGGATGGCGACGGCCGTATCATGGCGACAGCGCACAGCGAGGAGAGTCGGGGCAAACTGCCCTATTTAAAAAAAGCCGAAACGGGGGCTATCGCGAGAGCACTGGCATTATGCGGTTACGGGACGCAGTTTGGAGAGCTGGAGGACGTTGAGGGGACGGACAGTCTGTCAGGAGAGTTGATGGGCGGGGCGGGGCGGGGCGGGAACGCCGCAGGCGCGGCCCTGGGCGCACCGTGGAATGGGCCGGGAGCCTGTCCCTCCTGCCGTGCGCCTGACGGTAAAAAGCATGCCTCAGGCTGTAAGCTCTAGGCTGTCTTCGCCATGTTCCTCAGAAAACTGCTTTGCAAGGAGCGGCAGGAAAGCACGGCGGTGTGCAGCGGGGTTCGCCGGAACCGCTGCTCAGCAAAACCGGGATTTCGGAAGCGGGAGGAGTTATGAGGGCGAGCCATCCGGACTATGCGGCGGCTCGCTCTCAGGTCGTGCAACGCGGCGGCTTATGTCGCTTGCTTGTTCGAGTGGACGGAGATGGGGGGATAGGCCTCGTAACGGACACCCGCCTCGGGCTGGCAGGGCAGTTCGTTGCGCCAGTGCGCACGAACCCAGCTCCATGGCAGAAAGCCGTCTGTCGGTTTTACCACACACAGGGGACAGTAAATAAATTCGAAGGCAAAATGCCCCTCTGAATGAAATCCCTCCTTGCACGCACTGCACCAGGTAAACATTCTCGTTCGCTGCTCGCAACCAGGGCGGTCGACGGCGCGAATCATATGATCCGTCAAGATCCGATCCTCCTTATAGGATGATTTAGAGATACTTGGTTGACACCGACACACAATACATCATTCCCATTATACCGCTTACAGAGAGGCAAATATCGAACCTGTAAATCAAAAAGAATCCTGAGAGGCGGTTAGGAACGATTTTGCTTAAAAATGTTTGCTTCGCACGGTCGTTCGAGGAGGATATTCAGCGAACAAAGCAGAAAGCGGTGGGGAGAGACAATTTATCGGGATATAAGCCCAGGAAGCGTATACGCGAAGGCGATGCTCAGGACGGCACGACGCCCTCTGCCGGCAGAGGAAAACAAAAGGCCACGGCAGGCCTTTCCCGGAAAGGATCGGACATGGCTCGACTCAAGGTTGTTCTCGCAGACGATCATCCCGCCGTGCGCAAAAGTCTGCGCCTGCTCCTGGAATGCGAACCTTCTCTCGAAGTGATCGCCGAGACCGCCGACGGTCCGGAGACGATCCGCGCAGTCCAGACTCTGCAGCCTGATCTGCTCCTTTTAGATATCAAGATGCCGCTGATGAGCGGACTGGAAGTGCTGCAGTATCTGCGCAATGGGAAACATCCGCTGGCAATTATCGTTCTTTCCAACCATAGCGAGCAGCTCTATGTGGCGGCGGCGCTGCGTTTGGGGGCAGATGCCTTCGTCACGAAATCAGCGGGAGCGGAAGAGCTGATGGAGGCGATCCGGATCGTTCAGCTGCGGGCTCCGCTCGACCGAGCGGAACGTCTGTCGCGTATGGAAGGGCCATCCAGCCCGCGCGCGGGACGCCTGCGGACAGAAACCTGGGGGGACCAGGATACGAACCGGCGTGAGTTGTCGGAGGCGAGCTAAAAAATTCTGTGTTCTCGGCAGGGCGGCGAACAGATTAGCTGTGCGCCGCCTGTTTCACTGCTTCTATTGGCGCTGAGACGGCTCACGCCGTTCCTCGCGGATGCGGATCCGGAAAAGTTCCTGCCCTCTCCAGTGCATTGTTTGCATTCAGCAGCGCCTCCTCGGCCCGCTGACGCGCGATGATATTGCCTAACAGAGAACAGTAGACAACCGGTCATCACCTCTCGGATCCCCCGACCGATCTCGGTCGCCTCCTGTATCCACTCGCCGGATGACTGTTGGCAGACACCAAAATAGTTGGCGCCGACCCCACACGCGTGCGCCTTGCCTTGATTTGCCTCCGCGAAACGCTGCCAGGCTTTATTGACTGCAAGGATCGTTCCCTCTGCATCGATCACAGCCACATGAGACGTCAGCGCATCTAAAGTCGCCTGCAGAAACCTGCGCGTTTGCTGCTCCGCCGCTGCCGCCCGCACGCTTTCCGCTCCGCCATCCGAATCTTCCGGTTCGAACGGCGTTTGCTGCGCAGGCTCAGGCGGGGTATCGAGACTGGACGAACGCTCCAGCGCAGTCAGAGGCTGCACATTGTCAGGAGGAATGGACGGCTGCATCCTTGTCACCTCATTCTTGCCTGTGTACAAAAGACATACCAGATGTTCTCATTATAACAGATTGTAACCGAAATAACATCTGAATACATCCGCGAAACGCCCGCGCGGCGAGGTCCGTCTGTAAGAAAAGAGGAAAAAGACAGGCCGGTGCCTGCGTCCCTCTTGTAAATCTTGATGAAACCATAGGAGACCGCGCACCTGCGGTCGATGCCGCGCTCTATTTTCTGGGCCGGGGGCAGGGAGAACACGATGAATGTACGAGGAGCTGCCGTATTTTTCAGCATGGCGCTCATGCTGGCAGGCAGCGTGATGCCGACACGGTCCTGGGGTCAGGACGTGCCCGACGCGGCTGCAGCGCCGACGGTCTGCTGGCCATGCTGCGGAACGCAGGGGGAGACGACGCACAGGAGGAAGACGCCGATGCTGCGCTGCTTCGGACCCATCTCATGAGTCATCCCTCGGATGTGAATGCCATCATCGACGACGCCGAGAGCCGGGTCAGCGCCCTCTTCGATCAGACCCTGCTGAATATGCGCCTGCCAGCCGCGCAGCGCCAGCCGATTGCGATCGACAAGGCCAGTTCACCCAGCGCCGCCCTGTTTCGGGCTATGACAGCGAATCCTCAGCAGATCCTGGACAAATACAGTAGAGATCAAACCCAGCTGCGTCTGATAGGAGTTCATGCCCTGATCCATCGCTACCGCTGGAATCACAATATGCTGCCGAGCGGCCTCGCCGAACTGCACGCCCCAAATTTGGTGAAGGACTCGTTTGCGGGCAGCGAAATCGTCTATACACGCAATGGCGACCACTATAGCCTGACAACTCGGTAATCTGTCAAACGCTGCTCCGGAGAACAGGCGATTCCAGAACGCGCTGCCGTATTATGAACGGCCGTCTTTATAACCTACTTCGACATGCGTGCCATCGCAGAAGGGCTTGTTTTTAGACTGGCCGCAGCGGCAGAGCGTCATGCGATTGCGGACTTCATAGCCTTTTCCGTCCTGGGACTGGACCGCGATGCCGCCGCGAACCCAGAGCGGCCCGCTGCATTTCTCCGCCGGATCTTCGACGATGCCGATAGAGGGTTCCAGAACCGGCTCGATCGTCTGCCCGGTCGCCTTATCGCGCACCACAAGGCGGCCGGAAGGACAGTGCGTCACCTCATGGATCAACAGAGCGCGGGCGGAGGGATCGGCAGTCTGAGCGATCAGTTCCCAAGCCGTGCCGAAGTTGTCGCAGAAGCGTGCGACGGCACAGAAAGGGCGCGCATCCTCCAGCGTCATCGTGGGGCCGTCCAGCACCGTTTTCTGCGCGTCGAAGGGGGCGCGGGACGCGGTTTCCGTGCCGTCGAAACCGACTCGGGCATGTGTGCCATCGCAGAAAGGAGCCTTGCCCGACTGGCCGCATCGGCAGAGCGCATACGTCGTGTCCGCTTCCAGGGCCGCGCCAGGCTCCCACTCCCATGAACCGCCTTCCTCGTTCGTGCCGATAACCTGTACCGACACAGGGATGCCGCCCGAGACCACATACGGGCCATCTTTCGTCACTACGATTTTGCGTGTCTGCTCTGCACTCATGATCGATCCTCCGAAATACGATTGGAACGTTTATGGCCCTTAGGGCACGGGAGACGAAAGGACGGGCATTCAATAGATATTTTCGCTCGCCATGAGCAGCGGATTATCTCTTGTTGGAGGGTATTGTTCCCTGTACCGAGCGTACAGGCACGGGCGTCTGTACGCTCAGTGCGCGGGATCGTCCTGTGTGATAGGAACACGGTAGGGTGTGTCCTGACTGGACAAAAGCGGGAACAGAACGAATAGAAAGAGGCCGATGAGCAGCGTGATCAGAAAGAGACGTGAGTTCGGATGCCACAGCCAGGGGGCATTTTTGCAGAAGGAACAGCGCTGCAGTTCCCTGGGAACCACATTGCCGCAGCGCCGACAGAGTTTCTGATCGGGACGGATCTCAAACTCTTCGTCGGACGAAGTCCTGTTTTGGGTGCGTGGTTTTATGCGGAGCATCTCGATATCTCTCTGCTTTTTCCGACATGTACGGAGGGTTAATTCTGAAAAAGAGTGACACAGTATCCAGACTATGGCAAAGTCATTATACCTTACCGTTACGCAGTACAGCAACCTCTAAACGTGCTGAAGGAGCCGCAGAATCTAGGTAGAAGGAGGCTGGCCGAGATCGTGCGCAGGCTGCCTCCATCGGCTCAAATCTTGACAAAATTGAGAAAATGAAGATATAATGATAAAAAGGTTTGCATAACGTAAACCTGGTTCCCATACCTGGATAGAGGAGTGTCTTCGTGGCGCGCGAACTTAAACCTCAGTTGGTGGCGATGGGCCGTCGTATGCAGGCCCGCCGTGAAGAGCTGCACTGGTCGCAGCAGGATGTGATTACGAAACTCGAGCAGAAGGGCATCGAGATAACACGGGCGGCCTACTCGCATTGGGAAACCGGCAGAGCGGACATTCCGTCATCCGCCCTGGCAGTTATCGCGAGTATTTTACAGCTTCCAGCAAACTATCTGCTCGGACAGCAGACCGAAACCGAATGGGTGGACGAACAGGCCATGTTATTTTATAACGGGACTTCTCCGGATCTAAGACTCACTGCGGTTGCTACATTGAAGGCATTGTGGGAGGCATCGGACCGACAGAGAACGACGCATGGCCGTAAGGCCCCGGAACCCGGCACATAGGAGCAGTAAGATGGAAACTCGACATGAGGTGGCGGCGCGCCTGCTGGAGGTAATCATCGAGCGCGCCGGCGGCAGGATGCCGGAAACGCTGCTGGAGTGGCGCACGGTGGCGCGTCGGCTGGGAGTAGAGCAGATCAAAATGGTCTCCCCCAAGATACTTCCCTCTCCTATGCTGCGGGACGGTGTGCTGTGGCTGCCGCGCGTGCGCCATCGCTACTGCCTGATGATGCGTTATCTGGCGCATGAGACCGCCGAGGCGGGCCTGGCATGGGAGGGAGAGCCTCCGCTGGTCTATCCTGCCGGCGGGTGGACGAACGATCGGCATCGAATCGCCGTACTTATCGAAAACCTCGCCGTGGCCGGCTCAAAAGAGCGCTGATGCCGGTCATTCTTGTGCGGAAAGAGAACATAGCCTTTCGTCAGGCTTGACAGCTTCGTCTTGACTGCATTATA
>JAYTGR010000144.1:0-6941 GCA_043733205.1 Chthonomonadaceae bacterium | reverse complement strand
CCCGCCGCCTGCGTGAACTCTGCGCGGCGGAAGGCATTCCCGCCTACCATATCGAAACCGCCGAGGAGATCGAACCCGTCTGGCTCGAAGGCCATACCGTAATCGGAATCACAGGCGGCGCTTCGACCCCGGACTGGATCCTCGAAGAGGTCGCACGCTGTGTCAACGGCGGCGAACTCCCCGCCGACTGGCGTCTCAAGCATCCCGACGAGTGTGCGTAAGGTCTGCGGACGACTGTAGAAGACATGACCTCCGAAGGGAATCGAACGTGAATACAAAACAGCGTATAACGGTGACAATCGGGATCGCTGCCACCCTCCTGACCTTCGTCTATTTGCCATGTGATGGAGACGGCCCCATTGTGCCAGGCTTCAGCTATATATCCCTCTTCAAATTGAGAGAGGCAGCTGCAAACGATACCACGATTGTCTGGCTCGGACTCGGGGTCGAAATTGTTACCGTCTGGTTATGGACGATGTCGGCGTGGTTCGATTTCCGGCGGACGACAAGATCTGTCGTCCTTAAGTGGAGTGTGTTTCTTACACTGTTCGGCTTCCTTATAGGTGATGCTGCGCTTTCTCGCAGGGGTGACGCGATACTTGTCTGGCTCCTGGCTTTTATGGGAGGCTTGTTTAAGTTTAGCGTGACTGACATCTCTTCTCCGACCACAAAGAGCGGATTTCGCACTTGATGGCTTGAAAAGATGGTTCGCCTTCTCCATAACGATCACTCCTGCCGATGTGCAGCCTGACATTCGATCAACCACGGTAACCTCCGTCAAATCCGTCAAGGGGTTATCACCCCTCGCTGCGCGCCTGCGGCGGATCGTCCTTCGGACGAAGCGACATCAGGATCAGGGTAAGCCTGCTTGCGGCAAACGAGGTCTGGTGCCCGCGAAGGCGGTCACTCGAGAGCGGAGCGACCCTAGCGAAGGAATTCATTCCATCGACAGCGAAGGAATTCATTCCATCGACAGCGAAGGAATTCATTCCATCGACAGCAAAGGAATTCATTCCATCGACAGCGAGGGCTTCCATCTCGGCAGTTGGGTCGGATTCTTGCAGTTCGTGGGCGGATCCAGCGATCCAGGTCATGTGTCGATGCTCACCGAAGGGGATTTAGATGCGCTGGCTCTGCCTCGCCAGACGCTGGGACGGAGAAAACTCTCGCACCTTGGGTATAATGGGAAACAATATTGAGACGGAGAGATGACAGACGATGGACCCAAAAGAGGTGGCGGCGCGGGCGGCGGTGGCTTATGTGCAGGACGGCATGAAACTGGGCCTCGGCACGGGATCGACGGCTGTTCATTTCCTGCGCCTGCTTGGGGAGCGGATACAGGCCGAACGCCTGCAGGTAGTCGGCGTGCCCACGTCGGAAGGCTCTCGGGCGATGTCCCTTCAGGCTGGCATCCCGCTCTGCGACCTGTCGGAAGTGGACGCGCTGGACCTGGGCGTGGATGGGGCCGACGAAACCGACCCGGACCTGAATATCATCAAAGGGGGCGGGGGAGCGCTGGCGCGTGAGAAACTGGTCGCTTCTGTCTGCAGACAGCTTATCATCGTGTGCGATTCGAGTAAGATCAAGATTCGGCTGGGCGCCTTTCCGGTGCCTGTCGTGGTCCTGCCGTTCGCATGGCAGACGACGCAGCGCCGCCTGCAAGCTTTTGGGAGCGAGGTCGTCCTGCGCACGACAGCGAGCGGCACCCCTTATATCACCGACGACGGCCTTTACATTATGGACATCCACTTTGGGCAGATAGCGAACGCTCCCGAGACGGCGGCCGCATTGAAAGCGATTGTGGGGGTGGTCGAAGTCGGGCTGTTTATCGGGCTGGCCACGAAGGTAATCGCCGGATATGAAGACGGTCATGTACAGGAATTCGACAGGAACAGTGCATGACACTGGCCGAAATGGATGCTCAGCTGGCGGACTGGCAGGCGCATCTAGCGCAGGCAGGCAGCAATCTGATCGAGCTCGACGATCTCTTCACCTATAAAAGGCTGCGGGGCGAGATCGGAGAGACGCCGCCCCTGCTGACAGGAACGACCGCAGCGCGGGTCATTCCCGCTCTGGCCGCGATTCAGGACATCTGGCAGTATCTTCAAATGCTGCAGGATCTGCTCCGGCGCACACAGGAGCTGCGGAAAAGTGTCCGGCTCTGGACCCAGGAACGCGTCCTGCACGACATCGAAACGATGCTGACCGGCCCCTCCCTTTCCCTCGGCACCACCAAGAAACCCCTGGCCCTGCGCGGACTGCTCTCGACTTCGGTTCAGACCGAAACCGTCACCCCGAGCGACGTTCTCCAGTTCATGACACGCGCCTTCGAGATGGCGAAAGACACTATCCTCGAAGTCGATGTGGCCTGGAAGCGTCTTGAACCGACCCTCAGCGACTGTGAAACCCAGCTCGCCGCGCTGACTGCCGATGCGGCCGCGCTCGGCAGCGACGCCGAAGGGGAACTGGCGCCCCTGCGCGCAAAACTGAAGGCGCTCTATACACGCGTCGTGACCGATCCGCTCGGGGTCAACTCCGATCTGGCCAAAGAGTTCCGGCCCGGCGCAGAACGCGTGCGCGCGCGCCTCAGCCAGATCGTTCAGCAGCGCAGTGAGGCGCTGGCTCTCGGCGACCGCGCCGCCGCCCTGCTCGACGAACTGAAAGAGACCAATCGCCGCTGCGCCGCTGCCCTGGCCGAATGCCGCGGTAAAATCGACCGTCCGGACGGACTGCGCTCTCCGCTGCCGACTGCATCGCTGGACGATCTGCAGAGCTGGCTGCAGACCCTGGTCCAGACGCTGCAGAAGGGGAACTGGCAGGCGGCGCAGGTCGGCCTGACGCGCTGGCTCGAAACAGCCCAAAACCACCTGGCCGCCGAACGCGCCTCGCTCGCGGCCAACTCCGCCCCGCTCGACAGCCTGGCCGAACTCCGTGGAAGGCTCTCCTCCCTGCGTGCCAAAGCCAGCGCCATTCTGCGGCGCGGTGCGCCTCCGGACCCCGCTCTGGAGGCGATGGCGATGGAGACGGAACGGCTTCTCAATCTCCGTCCTGCCCCGTTAACAGCAGCAGACGCCGCTTTCAGCGCGTACGAAAAGCGGCTGAATCTGCTCCTGCGGAATGTGTCTGCCCCGTAATCGTGCCTTCGGAGAGAAAATACGATCCTGGCTGGTAGGAACAGAGCTTTTGGTGCATCTATAAAATCTTGGCAGTCGGGGACGACGCAGCAGCCCGACGATTAGCGAAAACGAGGGAATGTGATGGATGTGCGATGTCAGCGGCCCGGATGTACGGGCAAAATTGCAGACGGGTTTTGCGAGGACTGCGGGCGTCCGCCTGCTGGGCAGGCGGTCCTCATCAATACGCTCTCCGGCAAAAATTCGGCGGGCTCGCGCTCCGTCAGCTCGACCGGCAGCGTCGGAACCGGCTCTGCCGCGCTCTCCGGGCGCACCGGCTCCGGCAAAACGGGACGCGCCTCTTCGCGCGGCTCACGCGCCAGTACGCGCCGCCAGCTCGGCGCGGGCCTGGTGACCCTCGCGCCTGTGGCCTCCCTGGATCCGCTGCTGGCCATCATGGCGAACCCGGTCGTGCCCGAACGCAAACGCTTCTGCAACAGCTGCGGCGCGAAACTCAACCACGAAAAAGGCTTCTGCCCGATGTGCGGCAACGAATACTCGTTCCTGCCGACCCTGAAGCCGGGCGATGTCGTCTCTGGACAGTATGAGGTGAAAGGCGCAATCGCATTCGGTGGACTCGGCTGGATCTATCTAGGCTGGGACCGGACGCTCTCGCGCTGGGTCGTGCTGAAAGGGCTGCTGAACTCAAAAGACGAGGCGAGCGCGGCCGCCGCTCTCGCCGAACGCCAGTTTCTGGCGGCCGTCAAGCACCCCAAAATCGTCGGCGTCTACAACTTCGCCAATCACGGCACCGAAGGCTATATCGTGATGGAGTATGTCGGCGGCAAGACGATCAAACAGCTGCGGCAGGAGCACGGTCCTCTGCCGATCCCGGAGGCCATCGCCTATATCTATGCCGTGCTGCCCGCTTTCGGCTACCTGGAGAAGATGGGGCTGATCTACTGCGACTTCAAGCCCGATAACTTCATGCTGGAAGACGACGATGTCAAACTCATCGACATGGGCGGGGTCCGGCGCGCGGACGATACGGGCGGCGACATCTATGGCACCAAGGGCTACACTGCGCCGGAAGCCAATGAGTTCCCCTCCTTCACCTCGGACCTCTATACCGTCGCGCGCACTCTGGCCGTCCTCATCATGGACTTCAAGTTTCAGGGAACTTACGAGTTCACGCTGCCGACACCGCAGGAGCAGCCGCTCTTCGATCAGTACGACTCTCTCTACCGATTTCTGCTCAAAGCGACCCGCGAAAATCCCGATGACCGCTTCCAGAGCGCCGACGAGATGGGCGAACAGCTGCTGGGCGTGCTGCGCGAAATCGTCTCTGTCACCGGAGTCGTCCGCCCTGCGGAGAGCACCCACTTCTTCGGGGAGTCGATGGTCGATCTGGGTGGGGAGACGCAGGGCATCGCCTCGGCCAGCCCGACGATCCTGCCTGACCTGAAAGTCGATACGCTCGATCCCGCCGCCAATGCGATCCTCTCGCTGGGCGCGGCCGCCGCCAATGTGCGTATGGCGGGCCTGGAAAGCGCGGTACAGAAGTTTCCGGATTCGAGCGAGGCGCCGCTGCGACTGGCCTGGCTGCACATCGAGGCCGGTGAAACCGCTGCGGCGGACAGGCTGCTGGCCGGTGTGGAGGCCCAGGATCCGTTCGACTGGCGGCCGCTCTGGTATCGCGGCCGCTCGCTGCTGGCGCAGAACCGGTTCCGGGACGCGCAGGAGACTTTCAACCGCATCTACAGCGAACTGCCCGGCGAACTCGCCCCCAAACTGGCGCTCGCGCTGGCTTCGGAACTGAGCAGCGATCTGAGCAGCGCGATCCGCTACTACGATGTGGTCTCCCGAACCGATCCCAATGTGACTTCTGCGGCGTTCGGACTGGCGCGCTCCCTGGCCAAGATGGGCGACAGGAACAACGCGGTAACGGCCTATGGCCGTGTCGCGGCGGTCTCCGCCTTCTACGCGCAGGCGCAGATGGCGCTGGCACGCACCCTGCTGCAGACGCAGCCGACCGCCCCCGGAGAGAGCGAACTGCTCCAGGCCTCCCAGGCGATCCAGGCGCTCAGTATCGAGGGGATGGCGCTGCACCGGCTCTCCGCCGATCTGTTCCTGACGGCTGTCGAGCGCGTGGAGTCGAAGTCGCTGACCCCCACCGGAGGGAGCAGACTGCTCGATCAGGCATTCGATGCCACCGCGCTGCGCACCGGGGCGGAGCGCGAACTCCGGGCCTGCGCCCGCCACGCCCATACGATGGCGGAGAAGATCGCTCTCATCGATCAGGCCAATCAGATACGTCCGCGCACCCTTCTCTGAATGGATTGCGGGAGCCTCTGAGGCGGATTTCAACGCGAAAGGGAGATCGAATGGTGTGTCCTAAGTGTGCGGCGGAGGTGCCGGACGGGTTCAAATTTTGCGAAAGCTGCGGCACGAAGCTGGCAGGAGAGGCCGAACTGCCCGTGGAACCGGGCGGCTGCGCGTGCGGCGCGGGGCCGAACGCAGTGGATCCGCAGGGCTACTGCACCGGCTGCGGGAAGCGGCAGGTTCTGGAGGCACGGCAGCATCTGGAGATCGTGCTCTCCCCCGAACTGGCGGGCGTAACCGATATCGGCAGACGACACAGCACCAATCAGGACGACCTCGCGATCGCGGCCGTCGATACGGAGGCAGGGCCTGTCGTCATTATCGTAGTTTGCGATGGAGTTTCGAGCGCGCAGAATGCGGAGGAGGCTTCCGCCATCGCCGCCAAAACCGCCTGCGATCTGCTGCAGGAGGCGGCCCGACAGCAGGCCGACGATCTGCAGGCCGCGATGTCGGGGGCGGTCAGAGCCGCGCATCAGGCGGTCTGCGGCCTGCCGTATCTGGCGGGAACCCCGAAAGATCCGCCGGCCGCGACGATCGTGGCGGCGATCGTCCGCAGCGGCACAGCGACGATAGGATGGATGGGAGACAGCCGCGCCTACTGGTTCGGAGCCGAGCACCGTGCCCAGCTGACGCGCGACCACTCCTGGGTCAATGAGATGGTGGACGCCGGGGCGATGACGGAGGCGGAGGCGCTCGCCTCGCCGCTCGCACATGCGATCACCCGCTGCCTGGGCATTATGGAAGGCGAAAGTCCGGTGACGGAACCGGAGGTCGGTCTCCTGGAGTTCGTGCTGAATGGGCCGGGCAGTCTGCTGCTCTGCACCGATGGCCTGTGGAACTACGCGCCGGATACAGAGCAGGTCGGTGCGCTCCTGCCTGCCGCGAACGAGACGGAAGAGAGGGTGGCTGTGGCTCACCGCCTCATCGATTTCGCGAACCAGCAGGGTGGGCGCGACAACATCACGGCCGCGATCTATCGGATTTAAACCTCACTGGGAGAGATAAAATGCAATTTCGAGTGGAAAATTTTCTGAACTCCTATCTGCCCGCAGGAACGAAACGCGTCGATGCGATCCTGACCGTCACGGCGACGGGCGCGAGCGAAGGAGCTGCCGCCGTCCGGACCCGGGCGGTGATTGGGCTCATTATCGATATCTCCGGCTCCATGCAGGGCGACCGCATCAACTCCGTCAAGTATGCCACCCGCAAAGTGATCGAACTGCTCGACGAAAACGCCTATTTCTTCGTCGCCGCCTTTTCGGATCGCGCGGTGAGCGTCTTTCCGCTGGCACAGGCGACCCCCCAGAACAAAATGCTGGCCGATGCCCAGGTACGGCGGGTAGAGGCTGGCGGCGGCACCCGCATGTCCACCGGCCTGCTGATGGCGCGCGGCGAGTTTCTTAAAATGCCCGATGCCCTGCACTATGCCCTGTTTCTGACCGACGG
>JAYTGR010000143.1:0-2468 GCA_043733205.1 Chthonomonadaceae bacterium | reverse complement strand
CAGCCGCAACCCGGCCAAAGTGTCCCAGATCGTCGGTGAAGTGAGCGATGCGACCGAAGAGGATGCCGACTACGCCGTACAGGTCGCCACGGAGGCGTTCAAGACCTGGTCGCGCACGCCGGCAGAAGTCCGCGCCCGCTGCCTCGTAAAGGTCGCTGCGATCCTGCGCCGCCGCATCTACGAGTTCTCCGCCTGGATGGTCTACGAGTCCAGCAAGAACTGGCTGGAAGCGTACGCGGATACCGCCGAGGCCATCGACTTTCTGGAGTTCTATGCCCGCGAAGCGCTGAAGTGGGACACTCCCCACCCGACCACCTTCAGCACCGGGGAAGAGAACGAGGTCCGCTACTTTCCGCTGGGCGTCGGTGTCGTGATCTCGCCCTGGAACTTTCCGCTGGCGATCATGGCGGGCATGACGGTCGCGGCGGTCGTGACGGGCAATACGGTCATCATCAAGCCAGCGGAGCAGACGCCCGTGATCGCGGCCCGGTTCTTCGAGATCCTGGAATCGGTGGGTTTCCCGCCCGGCGTCATCAACTTCCTGCCAGGGCCGGGCGAGATCGTCGGCGAGAAACTGACAGGCCATCCGGGCGTTCGCTTCGTCTCTTTCACCGGCAGCCGCGATGTCGGCCTGCATATCAATCAGCGGATCGCGACGCACCAGACGGGCCAGAAGTGGATCAAACGCGGCATCTTTGAAATGGGCGGCAAAGACGCTATCGTTGTCGACGAGGATGTCAATCTCGACGCGGTGGCGCAGGGAGTGGTCGATTCGGCGTTCGGTTTTCAGGGCCAGAAATGCTCCGCTTGCTCCCGCCTCATCGCGCACACGAAAGTCTATGACGCGCTGCTGGAAAAGGTCGTGGAACGCGCTTCAAAGCTGACTATCGGCGACCCCACGCAGCAGCACAATTTCATGGGAGCTGTCATCGACAGCGACGCGTTCAAAAAGATCGTCTCCTATATCGCCATCGGCGCCAGCGAAGGCCGGGTCGTGCTCGGCGCACAGCGCGACGAGGCGAACCAGGAGGGGGGCTACTTCCTGCACCCCACGATCATCGCGGATGTCGCCCCGAACGCCCGCATCGCTCAGGAGGAGATCTTCGGGCCTGTCCTGGCCGTTCTGCGCGCGGAGAACTTCGAGCACGCTCTGGAGATCGCAAACGGAACGGCCTACGGGCTGACAGGCTCCCTCTACTCCAACAGCCGGGACCATCTGGAGCGCGCCCGCCACGAGTTCCATGTGGGCAACCTCTACCTGAACCGCAAATGCACGGGGGCGCTCGTGGATGTTCAGCCCTTCGGCGGCTTCAACCTCTCGGGAACCAACAGCAAAGCCGGAGGCCGCGACTATCTGGGCCTCTTCCTCCAGGCCAAATCGGTGTGCGAACGCTGGTAGCCACAAAAAGAAAGCCAGGGGAGCCTGAACTCCCCTGGCTTTCTTTTTTGTGCTGTCGAACCCCTATCCGGGCGGCCACTGCATAAACCGTCCGCCCAGCAGATGAAAGTGCAGATGCGGCACCGTCTGCCCCCCATTCTCCCCGGTATTGACGACGATGCGAAATCCCTCCGCCGTCAAGTCCACGGCGGCTGCCGTTTTCTGGACCGCTGCGAGGGCGCGCCCGAGCATACCGCTGTCCGTCACTTCCAGCAGGGAGGCGAAATGCGCCTTTGGAATGACCAGCAGATGCACCGGCGCCTGGGGATTCAGGTCCTGGAAAGCCAGGAACTCCTCGTCCTCATAGACCGGCTGGACCGGGATCTGCCGCGCTGCCAATTTACAGAAAATACAGTTCTCCGCCATCAGTGCCCTCTGTTATGATAATTGCTTTGCTTACGGGTCTCTCTTCACGCGGCGAACAGATCGTCTGAAAAATGACTTCCTTCGGTTCAGGGGCTGGCGGTTGTATCGCCGGAAGCCAGCGCCATCGCCTGGTCCATCTCGGAGAGTTTCTTGAGACGGCGTTCCCAGCGCTTGTGAATGACATCCCGCACTTCGCGCCCGATCAGAATGATCCGGCCGCTATGCCCGTGGGTAGGAGTGCCGGTGATGAAGTGATAGATCACTTCGTCGTCGCCGATCTCGCGCTGAATGTACGCGATGTTTTCGGAAGCCCGCGATCCCCACCAGCCATAGAAGACGGCGTCCAGGTCGTATAGAGTGGCCGCCGGTTTGATTACCTCGTAGCGCGCGACGATCTCCGTCTCGGTAGAGACGAACATCCCGCGTCCGACAAGGCCATACTTGCGGCTGATCCGCATGCTGTCCTTTTCGGGAATGGTCAGGTCTTCGGCAAAGCCGTTCTGGTTGTTCGCGCTATTCAGCCATCGGTCGCCGAAGCGCAGCGCCAGCAGCGATTTCATGTCATCTAACATAGCCTGTATTCACACCTCCTGTGAGATTGCGAGGTCAGTTGTCAGCGTCTGGAATCCGGCTCCACTCTCGCTTAGGGAGCCCAGTCTGCAAT
>JAYTGR010000142.1:0-2471 GCA_043733205.1 Chthonomonadaceae bacterium | reverse complement strand
GAAAGGTCGTCGAGATGATGGCGGACTTGCCGTCGTCCGCCGACTGCAAAACTTTCGCGCTCAGCTTACCGGTCGCCACCATGGCAGGATCTTTCTCGAAGCTCTTCGAGAAAGCGAGCTGGCCATCGACGCCTTCCAGCGCCATTTCGTGCGGATGCCCCTTGGGACTCAGTTTACGATAGGTTTCGAAAGCCTTGCGGTTTTCGACCGCGTGATGGGAATCGAACGATTCCATCAGGTAGAACCAGGCCTCGGGCCAGTCGGGATGGATTTCGGTGGCGTGGTGCAGCAGAGCGTGGGCCTCTTCGTGACCGTTCTCCCACAGGGCCATTCGGCCGGCTGCTACCAGAGCCCAGTAGCCGGACTTATCCAGTTTCAGCGCCTGGTCCGCCTCTTTCTGTGCGGCCTCCGGCTGCCCGCCGCGCAGCAGCGTGAGCGCGTAGAGGCCGTGGGCATCGGCGTTCAGAGGCAGAGCGGCGACTGCGGCTTTGCTCTCGGCAACGGCATCCGCCCAGGCGTCCAGCCGAATGAGGTCGCGGATCAGGCCCAGTCGGGGCGCCGCCTGCTTCGGCCCGGCTTTCACCGCAGCCGCGTAGGCGGTGCGGGCCGAATCGAATTTATTGGCGGCAAAGAGAGTGTCGCCGGAACTGCTTTGCGCCCGTGCAGACGCCCCGAACAGGCAGACAAGCCCCTGCGCCGCAAAGGCGCACAGCAGCGGCAGACGAGAGAGACCACGGGTGGTATTGGTGGTGGTGGCAGACATGCGGTTTTCCTTTCCAAAGCAAAGGGGGAAGGGAGGGATTCAGATGTTGCGAATGCGTCCTACCGCAGAGATCGTCGCCAGAATAAGCATGACGTAGGTCAGCGGATTCATGAGATAGAAGGCGCGTCCCGCGGTTTCGGGATGCAGCAGGAGGTCTATCGCGACCCCGCCCGCAACGCCGAGCACGACACTGGATCCGGCCAGTATCTCCATCAGACGGCCGCGCTTGCGCCCGGTGATGCGCAGCGCTATCTCTCCGATTCCGATGCCGAAGAGGAAAGCGGCCCAGAGGCCCATGAAGTCGAAGCCGACAACACGCGACGCAAGAACCCAGCCGCCGAAGAGAGAGGCCGCCAGACAGGCCGCAGCGGCCAGCGCGAAACGGCCGGGACTGACCTGATGCAGCAGGTTCTTCCCGCCCCGCGCACAGGCCCTGCAGATCATTCCCACAGGAGCGACGACCGAGCAGTCCGGGCAGATGGGGGCATCGCACCGGGAGCAGGACAGACTCGTCTCCGCCTTGCGGCGGCACTGACATCGAAGTGAAGCGCTGGTTGTCATGGCAGTTAAGCAAAGCGAACGATCGGCTAGTTCTTTTTGGTGAGCTTTTTGGTGTGAAAGGCTTCGTCGTGGGTGGCGCCGTTTTCGTCGTGACCCAGATCGGTCACGCGGTCGGTCAGGCCGGTGACAAGTTCGCGCAGTGCGCGGGTCATCTCGGCTGCCGTCAGCGGCTTGTCGTCGGCAGAGAGCAGCGCCGATCCGGCGCCGACCATGCGGTGGCCTGCCAGATAGGTCAGCGCGTCATACGCAGGGCTGGACTTAGGCAGAGTGACGGCGACAGGAGCCGGAATCGCGATGGATTTGGCGCGGTCTTTCTCGGTCGGCTGTGCGCGCACCAGTCCTGCATTCGCATAGTCGCCCATCCGCGTCAGCACGGCGGCGAATACGTAGCGGCTGACCCCCTGGCCTTCCCAGGCTCCGCTCTTGGGAGCGATGTCTGTCTTCGCAACCGTGACCGGGACGCTCGCGTTTCCCAGCCAGGTGCCGTCTTCCAGCGCCGTGCCCAGCCGGGCCAGGGCCAGGACGGCCTGCAGATGCGTGACCTTCGCATCGCCGTGGAAACTCCTGTCGGCGCCGACGCTCAGGACACGATTGCGCAGAATCTCCTGGACCTGTGCGGCTGCCCAGTGCCCGGCACGCACATCGGACGGCAGAGCAGGTGCAGGCGGCGCCTGCGGCGGGAGAGACTGGGCTGCCGCCCGGACGGACCATGCCGCGCAGGCCAGGGCGACGATCTGTGCTGTCCAAAAACCTCTGCGCTGCATGGTTTCGCATCTCCTGATGAACGGCCCGGCGCGGGCCTGGGCGTCGATAAGACTGCCGGACACTCCAGGGGGAGGAAGAGCGCCTATCGCTGTGTCGAATCTACGCAGCGGCCCTGCCATTCGTTTCAGCGGTCGGCGCGGGTGATAATAGCGCTTTCGCGGATAGAGGGCAGCTCTTCCAGTGCGCGGCCGGTGCCGATCGCGACACAGGAGAGCGGATCCTCCGCCACATAGACGGGAATGCCGGTTGCGGCCGTCAGCAGTTTGTCCAGGCCGCGCAGCAGCGCGCCTCCCCCCGTCAGTACGATGCCGCGCTCGATGATGTCCGAAGCCAGCTCCGGCGGCGTCTGCTCCAGGACGCGCTTCACCTTCTCCACGATCGC
>JAYTGR010000141.1:0-17429 GCA_043733205.1 Chthonomonadaceae bacterium | reverse complement strand
ACATTTGCCTCATGGCCCGATCAGGCAGAAAGCACGAGGTACGGATGGACGAGTTCGTAGATGCCTTTTACGGCGACGGGCTCGCGGGCTTCCACTTGAAACGTGCTGTCGAGAGCCGCGAAGACGGCTGCGCTGACGATGACCTCGCCGCCCGCAGCCAGTGTCTGTAGTCTGGCGCTGACGATCACGGCGTGGCCCAAAGCCGTATAGTTGATCTGATGCTCTTCGTTCCCCACCAGTCCGATCATCGCCTCCCCGTAGTGCATACCGATCCCAAAATCGAGCGCAGGCTTGTTCTGCTCGATTCGGGACCGCGAAATGGCAATTGCCGCATCGCGGCATGGCCAGGGACGCCTTGACCGCCTTCTCGATCTGCAGCCGGGTGTTCGCCTGGGACGGAAACCAGGCCATCAGCCCGTCTCCCGTATATTTATCGAGGACACCGCCGTAGGCGTGGAGCGCGTTGGTCAGCGCGGTCATATACTGATTCACCGCCGCGAAGACCTCTTCCGGCCGATGGCGTTCCGCAAAGCCCGTAAAGTTGCGCACGTCCGCAAAGAGGACGCAGACATGACTGAGTTTGCCCTCCAGTCCCAGACGATCGGACGGGGGGTCCAGCATGGCGTCCACAAACTCCGGGGCGACGAAGCGCTTCAGCAGATCGCGATCTTTTCATGCTGCTGGGTAACAGCCAGATACCAGCCCCACCGCACACGGCGATCCGCACTGCGCCGCAGGTTCCAGAGGGAAATCAGCCGCTCGTGCACCAGGCTTCCTCTCCGATCTGCCGCGTCAGTCTTTCCGATTGATAAGGTGGGCGAGGAAGCCGCCGCCGAAGCCGTTGTCAATGTTCACGACGCCGACCCCCGAGGCGCAGGAGTTCAGCATCGTCAGCAGGGCCGAGAGGCCATGGAAGCTCGCGCCGTACCCCACGCTTGTCGGGACGGCGATGACAGGACGGGACACCAGACCGCCGACGACGGACGCCAGCGCCCCTTCCATCCCGGCAACCACGACAAGCACGTTCGCGGACAGCAGCCGGTCCTGATGGACGAGAAGCCGATGGATACCCGCCACGCCGACATCGTACAGGCGTTCGACAGGACTGCCCATCTCGGATGCCGTGATCGCAGCCTCCTCCGCTACCGAAATATCCGCTGTTCCGGCGGAGACGACGAGCACGGTGCCCTGCCTGCTGTCCTCTTCGATCTTGGCCGCGCTCTGCGGCTCCAAGCCGGGAATGACCAGCATACGCGGCGCGGCATGATAGACCGCGTTCGGCAATGCCTTCTGCACCGCCGCCGCGACTTCCGGTGTGGCCCGCGAGGCCAGAACCTTGTGGGAACGCGCCACCAGCCGCTCTGCGATCGCAACGATATGTTCGGTGGCCTTCCCCGGACAGTAGATAACCTCCGGAAAACCGTTGCGCAGAGTCCGATGATGATCCAGTTTCGCGAAGCCCAGATCCTCGAACGGGAGGGCCCGCAGGGAGGTTATCGCCTCGTCTATCGGAGTATCGCCCGCCTTCACACTCTCCAAAAGCACTCGCAGTCGTTCCGCGTCCATAGCTCCTCTTACCGCCTCACTGTTTCGAGCAGAGTGATCGGGACCAGATTCGGACGGCCGACAAGGGTGTCGTTCATCTTGCCGGAACGATACCCTTCCAGGTCCAGGGTCACATACGTGTACCCTATCTCCTTGAAGCGGGCGTTGATCGCCTCACGCATTTCGACAAGGCGCACGATGTCCTGCGGCTCGACTTCAATCCGCGCAACGGTGTCGTGATGCCGTACCCGAAACTGCCGAAAACCGAGTTCACGCAGATATTTTTCACAGCCGTCCAGTTTCGCCAGCAGTTCCGCCGTGATCGCGGTGCCGTAGGGGAAGCGCGAAGAGAGGCAGGCGAACGACGGTTTGTCCCAGTTCGGCACGTCCAGGTGGAGCGCCAGCGCGCGCACATCCGCCTTGGTAAAGCCGGCCTCCCGCAGGGGGCTGCGCACTCCGCGCTCTTCCGCCGCTTTTAGGCCGGGGCGATGGTCGCCAGGTTTGCCGTCTTCGGCATGCGATCCATCGACGATCCACCGGATTCCGCGCTCCTGAGCGACCTGCTGAAGCTCGGAAAAGAGTTCGGTCTTGCAGTGATAGCAGCGGTTCGGCGTGTTGACGGCAAAGTTCGGATTGGCAAGTTCATGGGTGCGCACACGAGTCACCGTAACGCCCATTTTCCCGGCCACATCCAGCGCGGCATCGACTTCGCCCTGCGGAAAGGCCTCGCTGTCGCCTGTGACGGCGACGGCGTTTTCGCCCAGCACATCGTGCGCGACTTTCATGACCAGAGTGCTGTCCACGCCGCCGGAATAGCCGAGCACGACCTGTCCCATCTCCCGCAAAACTGCCTGCAGGCGGTCATATTTTGCCGCCAGTTCAGACGTCAGCCTCTTCTCTGAACTCTCCGCTGCGGATTCTGCTGTCAGCATTCCATCTCCCATCAGTTCGGTCTCCCTTCGATCGACACCAATCGTGTTCTGATTATAACACGATTCACCACGAGATACAATTTCCCCTCTCCTATTAGGACGCCAGTAAAAAGCATTGCGCTCGTTCCGGTCTTTTGAAAGTGCTTGATTTTTTTTAATGTACGTGATATACTTGCGACCACATTGGTGTTCGGCACGAGGTCCATCGCTTTCCCCTCGGCGCCGCCGTATGTCAAGACGAATCCGTCTCCTCTATTTCCCACAATCGGGAGAATCGAAGCCGATGAGCAGTCCTATAAACCCGTATCTCGAACGGGGCATTGCGTTTAAGGTCGAAGGGCGGTACGATGAGGCCATCACCGAACTCCGCCAGCTTCTTACCGATGATCCGAACTCCAGCGATGGTCATTATCAATTAGGTCTCGTCTATGGCTTTACCGGCCTGTTCGACGAATCGATTGAAGAGCTCAAACGGGCATCGACGCTCGCACCCATTCGGGTCGATATCCGTATCGACCTGGCGCTGACCCTGACGATGCTGGGAGAGTACGAAGAGGCCCGCTCCCAATTCGAAGAAGTCCTGCGCAGAGAACCGAATAACAAGCGTGCTCTCGACAGTCTCGTCTTCCTGTCGGATCCCGCGTGAACACTCCGTCCGAACCGCTTCCTCCCTCGTTCCGCCCTCCGGAATCGTCCCTGGCCTCGACGCCACGGCGACTGCCCGTCTGGTTTCCGCCGCTCTGTTATCTGCTGCTGGCCTGTCTTTTTCTGTGGCGATCTGTCTTCGCAGGAGAGGTCTTTTTACCTGCCGGACTGCTTGGACATATCGCGCCCTGGAAAAACCATCTGGGAATAGAACCACTGCCGCCCTGGAATCCGCTGCGCTGGGACGGGATCGCGCAGTTCTATCCGTGGCGGCGCTACGCCGCACTGTCGGTGCGCGCCGGTATATTCCCTTTCTGGAACCCATACCAGTTTTGCGGCACGCCCTTCGTCGCCAACAGCCAGTCTGCGGTCTTCTACCCCGGCAGTCTGGTTTTCTATCTCATTCCGGACACAGCACGGGCTTTCGCCTGCTCGGCAGTCCTCCACCTGACTCTCTGCGGCTGGTTTACCTATCTCTTACTTCGACGTCTGCGCTGTTCGGAAGCTGCAGCTCTGGCAGGCGGCATCGTCTTCGCTTTCTCGGCCTGGCAGGTCTCCTGGCTCCAGCTGCCGACCTTCCTGGCGACTTCCTGCTGGTTCCCGCTGCTGCTCCACCAGATCTGCGGCCTGCGCAGCGCCCCGGCCCGCAGCTCCGCCCTGCGTTCTCTCGCAGGGATTGGCGCTGTCGTTGGGACGATGCTGCTCGCCGGACACCTTCAGATCGCCTTCTACGGCATACTGGCAGGCGCCTTGTGGATGACAGGCGTACTGTGGTGCGCGGGAAGTGAGCAGGGGAAGGCAGCCGTGCTGCGCGGACTGTCGATTTCGGCAGGCGGAATGGCGCTCGGACTGGCGCTGGCATCGCCGCAGATTCTGCCCGCCCTGGAGCTGTCACACGTCTCGCATCGCGCTGGAAAGCCGTCGACAGCGGGCTACGCGGCCTACACCGAATATGCCCTGCCTTCTGGTCAGCTGGCGATGCTGACGCTGCCGAGCCTGTTCGGCGGCGACTCCTCCGCCGACAATCCGTACTGGGGCTTCTACCTGAAGGTGGTTCCAAACGGCCCGACGATCGCCGTCCGGCACAATCCGGCAGAGACAGCAGCATACGTCGGCATAGGAACGCTGGCCCTCGGTCTCCTGGCATTGACGCGGGGGCTGCGCAGGGGCAGTCTGGACCGCAGGGTGCTGTTTTTTGCCCTTCTCGCCCTGCTTGCGCTCCTGCTCGCGCTGGGAACCCCGCTCAATGCGCTCTTCTATTTCGTGATTCCCGGTTTTGGCCAGTCGGGTTCCCCGGCGCGCTGTCTGGTCCTCTGGTCGCTGGGATGGGCAGCCCTTACGGCTTTTGGTCTGGATATGCTGCGCGCACGGCAGCCCTCCCGGCGCGAAATCGGTGTCGTCCTGGGCGGCCTGATCGCCATATTTGCGCTCGGGATGCTGCTGACCATGCTGTCTCTCATGCTGATGCCGGACACAGCCAGATCGATTCCGACCTTCTCCGAAGCGCTCGGGCGGATCGGGCCGGACTGGGCGCGGCTGGCGCTCTGCACGGCAGGCATCGCCGTCCTGCTGGGATGGAAAGCCCTGGGCGCTGTATCCGACCCCGGCACCGGAGCGGTTCTGCGGCGGGAGCGCCTGGCGGCGCCCGCACTGCTCCTGCTTATCCTCGATCTTTTCTCAAGCGGAATAGCGGCGAACCCGACCGCGCCGCCCTCCGCTGTCTATCCGGAATCAGCCGCGACTCGCTATCTGCGTGCGAACCTGGGCCATGAGCGAATATTCCCTGTCAATCAGCGCTGGAGTCTCTACTCCGCTCCCCCTGCCGTGCTGCCGCCGAACGCCGGCATGGTCTACGGACTGCGGGATGTCCAGGGCTACGATTCGCTCTTCACCGGCCAGTACAAGAACTTTGCCAATACTTTCGCCCGTCCGAACGCGATGGGAACACGCGATGCCAGTCCGCCTGAAGTCGGCAACATGGTCTTCTTCCAGAACGTGCGCGCCGCGAACGTGGGTGTCCTGGGAGCCTCCATCGCCATCGGTCTGCCGTCCGACAGCCCCGCTTTTAACGCCGACAGCCTCCCCGCAGCCGAGCCCCTCTCCGCAGGCGGCGATGCGATGACTCTCTCTCCCCTGCCGCCACACCCCGCCCGCGCTCATCTTCATACCGACGATGCACCTAACGCCGTTACATGGAACGAAGACAGCCCCGACCGTCTTCGCCTTACCGTAGATGCACCGCACCCAGATACGCTCGACATCGACGACCAGTTTTATCCCGGCTGGCAGGCCGATGTCGATGGCAAACCGGCCCCGATCCACCGGCAGCAGCAAACCGCATCGATCTTTCGTGCCGTGGAAGTTCCGGCAGGACGCCACACGGTCACCTTCACCTATCGCCCTGCCGCCATCCGAGTCGGCCTCTTCCTGGCCTGCCTCGCCGCCGCCTTCCTCGCGTTCGCTGCCGCCTGCGCTTCCGCAAACATTTCGCGCAATTTGCGCTGAACAGCGTTGCTGGTGCTGTTCGGGGCGGACAGACGTGTGCCGGTTAAAGACGTACCGAACGCGGAGGCGATACTGAGCAGCCTTATTCGGCACGGTGCAGATCCGAACCGGTACGGGGCCGGTATGGATGGCGGCGTTCTCAAGGCTGTACTGGGGAATGGGCTGGCTCGAAATGACCTGGCTGCTGTCAATCTGCTGCTGGAACACGGAGCCGACCCCAACGAGCGTGACCGATACGGACAGGTACCCCTGTTTTATATACGAGCCGTAGGTATCGCCGATGCCTTGATTCGGTATGGCGCAGACGTCAATGCAAAGACAAGAGATGGCACAACCGCACTCCACATCGCCTGCTCCGATGATGAAGACATCCACGATGTCGTCGAGTGTCTCCTTCAGCACGGTGCGAGGGCAGACGCAAGGGATTCAGAGGGCAAAACACCTCTGATGAATTCCATTGAATTGGGTGGACGAAGCATTCCTACAATAGAGATCCTTGTCAAATACGGAGCCGACGTCAATGCGCAAGACGACACGAAACATGCTACCTTACTGATGATGGCGTGCGAGAATGAAGGCGAGGATACTGCCAGGGCCGAAACCTTGATCAGGCTTGGAGCCAGGGTCAACGTTCGGGATAACGAGGGCCATACTGCTTTATGGCGGGCCAAACACCGCGTTACGCTGGACAGCTTTATTTCGGTCCTACAGAAAGCGGGAGCAGCGGATTAGAATTGCTGTTGCGGCGGCGGCAAGGATGACAGAGTCAAAAGCGGAAAAGAGGCGACGGTCTATCGCTGTCAGGCCCATCCGCGCACGGGATACGAATGGCTGGCCGCCAAGGTCTACCGGCCGCGAGAGTCCCGCAGTTTCAAGCGCGACAGCGTCTATCAGCAGGGGCGCACCACAATGGCTGCCCGCGTGGACCGCGCGATCGCCAAACGCACCAAGTTCGGGCAGGAGATGCAGTTTCAGCAGTGGATCGGTATGGAACATGCCACCTTGCAGCTCCTGCATGGCGCAGGCGCGGACGTGCCGAAGCCGCTCGCTTTCGCGGAGAGCGCCATGCTGATGGAGTATCTCGGCGACGCTGACGGGCCTGCTCCTCACCTGCACAGCATCGCTTTCGAACCTCAGCAGGCGCAGTACCATTTCCGGAGGCTCCTGCGCAGCATCACACTCTGGCTCTGTCACGATCGCATCCACGGCGACCTTTCCGGTTATAATGTTCTCTACTGGAACGACCGCGCGACCGTCATCGACTTTCCGCAGGCCATCGATCCGCAGGCAAATCCGGCGGCTTTGGAGCTTTTGGAACGGGATATCGCCAATATTCACGCCGTCTTTGCAGGCTATGACGTCGCCGCAGATCCCGCTCGTATCGCCCACGGCCTGTGGGAACGCTACCGCCGCGATACCCTGCGTCCCGACCCACTTTAACTCTCGTTCATCACGCACGATACAAACAGCTTCATCATATATGATTGATAGAACTCCTTTCATCGGCCTCATATCACTGATTATGCTCGTCGGCTGTCATAAGACACAGACACTGCCCGGTTCCCACGCTATCCTGCAGCCGATACGTCTGTCAAAGGATGAGACACCACGCATCAACAGCATCTTGCGCGCAAAAGCGGCCGAGCTGCATGCAGAAGACATCAAGGAACTCCGTTTTACGCGATCTCAGTTTCAGCGATATGCAGACGAGCCAATTCTCATCAAGAACAAAAAGGAGATAGGCCGCTATATCACTGCTTTACGTCATGCCTATGGTCGATCTCTCGACCTTGGAAATGGCATCGATACTCTGGAAATCGTCTTCCAGTCTTACCAAGGAAAAGCGAAAGAGTCTCAGCTATTCCACTTCAATCTCTCCAACGATCTGGACTGTTTTGGACCAGAGTTCCGTAAGGAAGCTCTCGCACTGCAGGCTCAAATCGCTGCGAAGGACAAAGCAGCCGAGGCAGCGCGCAAATCCCGTCCCTGACCAGCCCTAAATGGGCTCCAGATTACGTCCTGTGTACCTTGGCTCAGGATTTGTGAGGCGCTATCGCCGCGATCTGCTGCATTCCGACCCGCTTTAGGGCTCAGAAAGCATACGCAGCATGAGCAGCGCCGTCCAGTTCGTTGCCGGGGCAGCCCGGTTTCGCAGGCGATGCCAGACGGTCGGCTGCCAGAGCGTGAAACCCATCTTTTCGTACAGCCGTCGCGCGCCTGTGTTGCTGTGCAGAACATGCAGGGCCACCCGATTGCGGCTTTCTGCCGACGCCCAGTCGAACGCATCCTGCAGCAGCAGGGTGCCTATGCCCTTGCCGCGCTCGCCGTGCTGCACCGCCAGAGCCTCGATGTAGAGCAGATCGCGGCCATGCGGCATGCGGCGCACCAGGGTCCTGTTTGCGCCCAGTCCTCCTAAAAAGGCGCGCACAGCAGGAACCGGATCGAGATGCCGGCGCAGCAGCCGTGCGTAGTCCCACATCCGTCCCCGGCCGATAGGATCTCCTGTGTGGAGGATCGTCAGACCGACGATGCGGCCGTCCCGTTCGCAGATACGCGTCTTGTCGAGCGCAAGGTGCGAGGCGCGGAAGAGCGCGGCCATGATCTCCACATTCTTCTCTGCAGAAGCGATCCCAAAGGCGGCATCGTAGAGCGCCGGAAACGCCTCTACGAGGATGCGCGCGATCGCTTCGGAATCTTCCGTCCTGGCCGTCCGGACCCTCAGCCCCGTTTCTGTCTTCCTCTCCATCTCGCAGCCTCCTCTTCCTGTTCAACTTGACACCGGCGTCAGAAAACGATACACTACTCCTGACAGCGTTCGCCGCGTCGCTGCGAATCCGCGCTTTCAGGAGGCTTCCGCGACTGTGCTGCAAACACTGCTTACCGGCTTTGGACCGTTCCTATCCGTCGTCAGCAATCCTTCGGAACGCCTGACGACCTATTTCGAGGCACACCCCGTGCCAGGACATGTTCTCACAACCCGCATCCTGCCCGTCTCCTTTCGAGACGCGACCGGAATCGTTCAGCAGGCCATCACCGCCGGAGGCGCAGAGGGCAGGCCCTTCGATCTGATCGTGATGCTGGGTGTCGCGGCGAATCGGCCTCACTGGAGCGTCGAACGCATCGGCTGGAACCGCAGTACGAACTCGGTGACAGACAGCGACAACAGCCTGTGGCCCTACCCATGTATCGTTGCAGACGCCCCAGAGATGCTGACTGCGACACTCCCGGTTTCAGAACTCGCTGCGGCGCTGGAAGCGGTAGGTCTGCCTGCGATCGTTTCGGACAGCGCGGGCGACTACCTGTGCAACCATCTTCTGTTTTGGACACTGAGTCATCTTCAGGCCCAGAAACACCCTGCGCGCGCGGGTTTCCTGCATATTCCTGCCGACGACGCCACCTTCGCATCGGGTATCGAATCGGTGTCGACTTTTACCTTTCAACAGCACTGTGCGGCGGTTCGGGCGGTTCTTGAAGCGCTGACCGTGCCTGCGGGAGATCCCCTTGACCTTTGATCTGAAACTCTATCTGGAGGAGTGCCGCGCTCGTATCGAAGCCGCTCTCCACCTCTATCTGCCGCTGACGGATGCCCGCCCCCAGACCCTCCACGAATCCCTGCGTTACAGCGTCCTCTCGCCCGGCAAGCGCCTGCGCCCGACGCTGACCCTCGCAGCCGCAGAGGCCGTCGGAGGCAGGGATGAGGATGTGATGCCGACGGCCTGCGCGCTGGAGTGCATCCATGTCTTCAGTCTGATACACGACGATCTGCCCTGTATGGACAACGACGACTATCGGCGGGGGCGTCTGACCAACCATAAAGTCTACGGGGATGCCATGGCACTGCTGGCGGGAGATGCCCTGCTCGCCCTGGCCTTTCAGCTGATCGCCGAGAATGTCGCGACCGCACCCGCCGACCGTGTCCTGCCCACACTGCGCCTGATCGCCGAAGCCTCGGGAACCTGGGGAATGGTCGGTGGCCAGGTCGTGGACATGGAATCCCAGGGGCAGGAGGTGACCACGGAGACGCTGCACTATATCCATGCCCATAAGACAGGGGCCCTGCTGACCGCCTCCGTGCTCGCAGGCGCGATGCTTGCGGGCGCGACGCCCGCGCAGGTCGACTCTCTGCGCGCTTATGGCGGCCATATCGGCCTCGCTTTTCAGATCGCAGACGATATTCTGGACGTGACTGGAGACGAAGCCAAGATCGGCAAACCGGTCGGCAGCGACGAAGAGCGGGACAAAGCGACCTATCCGAAGCTCTATGGCCTGGACGAATCGCGCCGCCGCGCCCATGCCGAAGTAGAGGCCGCCCTGAAGACCCTGGCGGACTTCGACGGGAAAGCCGAGCCGCTCCGCGCGATCGCCCGCTACATCGTCGAAAGAGATCTCTGAGCCGTCGCTCTCCATCCGTTCCCTAATACCGCCTGAACCGTTTGCATGCAGAACTATGGGCCTGCATGGCGTAGTAGTGCATATGATCCTATAGTCGCGAGGAAAATCGTTTGGCTGCATTTCTATCCAAAAATACCCTATTCCGAATGAGCGCCCTGGTATTTGCCGTTCTTACCGCCCTGACCGGCCCTGCCGCCTTCGCCAGCGATACGGGATCCGCGCACAAACTGGTCAGCTATCCGCCGTCCAGCCAGCTCGACTTCAGCGGCACCCTGGAGACTCCGGCGGGCCAGCATGGTTTTCTCACCACCGGTGCCAACGGGCATTTCTACTTCGCTGACGGCAAGCGGGCGCGCTTCTGGGGCATCAATGTCTCCTCCACCCGCCTCGACATTCCTCCCGATCAGATCGAACGGGTCGTCGAGAACTTCGCCCGTGCCGGGCTGAACATGGTCCGTCTCGAAGCGATCGACAACCGCAACTGTCTGCTCGGCAAAGTGGATTCCCCCGACTCGCTCCACTTCGACGGCCGCTATCTGGACCGGCTCGATCACTGGATGGACTCCCTGCGACGCCATGGGATCTACTACTACCTCGACCTGCTGGATTTTCGGACCTTTAAGTCCGGCGACAATGTCCTGAATGCTCGGGAGATGGATCGGGGGGCACGGCCCTACGCGCTCTACGACGACTATCTTATCCAGCTCCAGCAGGACTACGCGAAACGCCTGCTCACGCATAAAAACCCCTATTCCGGCCTGATGCCTGTCAACGATCCCGCGCTGGCCATGGTGGAGATCTGCAACGAACACGGTTTCTTTCTCTATCCCGAGAAGCTGGAGACCCTCGTCGAGCCGTACCGCACGGATCTGCGGAACCGCTGGAACCGCTGGCTGCGCGATCGGTACGGCACACGGGAAAAGCTCCAGGCGGCCTGGGGCGACATCAACGGCTTTACGGTCTTACGCGATGACGAAGACCCGGAAAGGCTGAGCGTGGATCTGCCGCTCCTGACGCGGGCATTCGCCAATGCGGATCCGATGGCCGCCGATATACGCCGCGCCCCGCCCCGTCTGCGCGATGGAGTGCAGTTTCTCACGGAGCTGCAGCGCACCTATCTGCGCACCATGCGCGACTATCTGTTCAGCCTGGGTCTGCAGGCGCCTATTACCGCCGTCGTCTCCAACGATGTGGCACCGGATATCTGGTCTGTCGCGCAGGAGTGCGATTTTACGGCGGAGAACTGGTACGGCGATACGATCAAGGACGATCCCCGCACGCCCGGTCTGCGCTACTACAGCAATCACAACCCGCTGCGGGAAGACGGTCCGCTGGGAGTTGCGCCGTTCACCGCCGGTCTGCGCTGGAATAATAAGCCGGTCGTCATCCGCGAATGGGGCACGATTTGGCCGAACCGCTACCGGGCGGTCAGTGAACCGGAGCTGCTGGCCTATGCCTCCCTTCAGGACTACGACGCCGTGCTGCTGTTCGGTTACCAGACCAACCGCGCTCCGAACGGTGCGGAGGCCGATGCCCTGAACGACTACGCTTTTCAGGTGGACCCGACGGTCTGGGGCCTGCACGCAATCGCCGGCCAGGCGTTTCTCACCCATGCGATTCGCTCCGCCGACCACACTGCGACTCTGGTCTATCCGCCCGCGCATCTCTACGACTGGCCGGCCCATCTCAGCGAACTGCACCGCGCCTCCTGGTCCGTACGCGTCCAGAGCAGGGTCGCGACCTCCCGCCCGGACGCGTCGGCGCAGACACCGACCGGCACCCTCTCCGATCTGCAGTCTCTGCGTGAGCTGCTGAACTATTTCGGCAAACGGGGTGTGCCCATCAGCGAGAAGTCGCTGACGACCGGTGTCTGGCACAGCGATACCGGGCAGATCACTCGCTACGATCATGACGGCCGCCTGGAAGTCAGCACCCCCACTCTCGCGATTCTGTCCGGTGAGCTGGAGCCGGGCCATCTGTACGATGTCGGCAGCCTCCATGTCTCTACGGCCAATCGCTTCGCCACGATCGTCGCCTATTCGCTGGACGGGCTGCCGCTGGCACGTTCCAGGCACCGGGTCATCAAGATGGTCACACGCGCGGAGAACTCCGAGGAGCAGCTGGACCGCGCCCCGAAAGATGCGCCCGCGCCCTGGCAGCTCACGACTGCCGGCGCGGGGCCGGTCGTAACATTCGGCAGCGGCAGCATCGCTCCGACCAAAGTCTGGATCGAGCCGCAGCGGGTGAACGGCAAACCCGTGCCGCTCCCCCTTCCTCTGCTCACCATGGACATGGTTTCCGGCACCTGGGAGATGGAACTCGCCGCCGGCACCGCCCGCCTGCTCTGCGACACCGTCGAGATCCACGGCACCCTGCACGGCCGCGACTTCACGACATCCGACGAAGCGGTCGTGATGAAGTTCGAGAAGAAAAAGAAACTGATTGGGATCACGGCAGCGAAGCAGTAAGGAAAATCCGGTGGAGTCTGCTATATTCGATACCGAGGCCTACCGGCGCGCTAGGATCGCTGCCGTACAGCCCAAATATGCCTGGGCGAACGCAGATGCAGCGCAGAAGAGTGAGGCCGAAAGGACGAAGTGGCAGCAGGCGTTTCGGGACAGATTCGCTTTCCTGCTCGGAAACCTGAACGCATGGGAACGTCCGCCTCTGGCTGCGGTCGTCTCGGACGTCGTCGTCTGTGACGGGTACCGGCGGGAGAGCGTCATCTTTACCACGCGTCCTGGCCTCACTGCGTTCGGTTACTTCCTTATCCCTGACAGCGCGGCCTCCGAGTCTCCGGCGGTTCTCTGTATTCCGGGTCATGGCGTCGGTGTGGACGGAATGTGCGGCCTCGCTGAGGAAGCATATGCCGAGGACTTCGCACTGCAGTGCGTCCGGCAGGGCTATCCGACGTTCGCGCTGGAGATCGCCGGTTTCGGCAGACGGCGTGACGCCGCTGCCAAACGCTCCGGCCCCGGCACATCCTCCTGCGGGCGCGACAGCACGACGGCGCTGATGCTCGGCGAGACGATGTCGGGCTGGCGCGTCTGGGACGCCATGCGCGCCCTCGACTATCTGCAGACCCGCACCGACTGCGTCGATCCCACCCAGCTCGCCATCATGGGCATCTCCGGCGGTGGCCTCGTCTCGCTCTTCACCGCCGCTCTGGATACCCGTCTGACGGCCTGCGTGGTCAGCAGCTACTTCAATACGTTCGCCGCTTCGGTGCTGTCGATCGACCATTGCGTGGACAACTACGTGCCCGGCCTGCTGCAGCTCTGCGAGATGCCCGACCTGGCGGCCCTTGTCGCCCCCCGCGCCCTCTTCGCTGTGACAGGAGACACCGACCCGATCTTTCCCCTCGGCGCGTTTTGGGAGGCAGCACGACAAGCGGAAGAGATCTATCGAGTTTTCGGCCAGTCCAGCCGGTTCGACTCCGAGATATTCGCAGGTGGCCACCGATTTTACGGTGTCGGGGCGTTCGATTTTCTCCGCAAACATATCGGCTGATTTCCGGAAGCATTCGGGGAAATCGGGTACAATAGGTGTCTGTTCAGAGAGGGAAAACGAGATGACCGAAACGGTTCAACAAGGGACTGATACTGCGTTCACGGATCTGCAGAAATGGGTGTCGGGAGTGGAAACGGGGTACCCATCGGTCGCATCCCCTGCTGTCTTTACGCCCCAGGGAACTCCTTATCTGCAGGCGCCGGGCGTGGCCCTGATCGCGAAGCCGCAGGTATCCGTCGGCAATATCGCCGACTTTCTGGGCGGGTTCGCCCCGGAACTCCATTTTATGCAGTACCTCGACGATCCGACGCCGCTGCCGGACGGCGCGGCTATCTGTAAAACCGCCGGACAGCTCTGCTACGCCTCGTTCGCTCCCAAACGCACCATGAACGCCGACGCCGAACGCTACTTCGCCAACATCCGCGAACACGGCCATGGCAGCGTTCTAGAGCACGCCAACTTCACGTTTCTGCTCTACGGCATCAGCCGCAGCGTGACCCACGAGCTGGTGCGCCATCGCGCCGGTGTGGGCGTCTCGCAGGTTTCCCAACGCTACGTCTCGGGGCGTGTACTGCGCTTCGTCGAGCGTCCGGAGTACCAGGACGATCCGGAACTCCATACCGCCTTCGAGCGCCGCGTCGATGCCGCCGCCGCCGACTACAATCGAATCGCCGACCGTCTGCTGGAGATGCAGAAATCCGGCTCCGGGATCCTCTCCGCCGACGCCCGCACCGATCTCCGCAAGAAGGTGCAGCAGGCCGCGCGCAGCGTCCTGCCGAACGAGACCGAAGCCCCGCTCGTCATTACCGCCAATGCCCGCGCCTGGCGGCACATCCTCGAAATGCGCGCCAACCCACACGCCGAAACAGAAATTCGCGCCCTTGCCTTCCGCGCCTTCCTCTGCCTCCGTACCGCAGACCCCATCCTGTTCGGCGACTATCGCGTCACCGCCCTTCCAGACGGCACCTACGGCGTGGAGACCGACACTCCCAAGGTTTGAGAGAAAGTCTAGGAGGCTGTAATTAGCTCCCGATGGTGCAGATAAGGCCGCAGAACCGGCGGAATGGTGATACTGCCGTCGGCGTTCTGATAGTTTTCCAGGACTGCGATCATGACACGGGGCAGGGCCAGACCGGACCCATTGAGCGTATGGAGGAACTCCGGTTTCGCGCCCGGTTCCGGCCGATAGCGCAGATTGGCGCGGCGCGCCTGAAAGTCGCGGAAGTTCGAGCAGGACGAGACCTCCAGCCACTCCGCGCCTTCGTCACCTTTGCTGGCAGGGGCGTAGAGTTCCAGATCGTAGGTGATCGCCGAGCTGAACGTCTTGTCGCCGGTACAGACCTGCACGACTCGGTACGGTATCTCCAGCGCGCGGCAGACATCTTCCGCATTGTCCAGCAGCGCGTCGAGTTCGGCGTCGGACGTTTCCGGGGCGCAGAGCTTTACCATCTCTACTTTGTCGAACTGATGCCCGCGCTTGATGCCGCGCACATCGCGCCCTGCCGACATCTTCTCCCGCCGGAAACAGGGTGTGTACGCTACATAAGTGATCGGGAGCGCGGCGGCTTCCAAAATCTCGTCGCGGTGCAGGTTTGTGACGGGCACCTCGGCGGTCGGAACCAGCCAGAAATCCTCTTCGACATCGTGATAGAGGTTGTCGGCGAACTTGGGCAGGTTGCCGGTCCCGTAGAGACACTCTTCTTTTACCACAAAGGGCGGATAGACTTCCGTATAGCCGTGCTTCTCGATATGCAGATCGAGCATCCAGGTGATCAGAGCGCGCTGCAGAGCGGCGCCCGCTCCGCGCAGGACATAGAAGCGTGAGCCGCTGATTTTGACCCCGCGCTCCAGATCGAGGATGCCGAGCTGCGTTCCAAGCTCCCAGTGTGGCTTCGGGGCAAAATCGAATTCGCGCGGCGTTCCGATGGTCCGCAGAACGACGTTCTCGCTGTCGTCCGCGCCGACCGGCACCTTTTCATGCGGCAGATTCGGGATCTCCAGCAGACGCTGCTGCAGTGCGCGCTCGACCTCGGAACGCTGGGAATCCAGGCCGCTGACCGCATCGCCCACCGCCCGCAGTTCCGCGCGTTTGGTGTCGCGCTCCTCCGGCGTCGCCCTGCTCATCCCTTTGTTGGCGGCGTTCAGCTGCGCCTTCTTCGTCTCGACCTCGGTCTTCAACGCCCGCACCTGATCGTCCAGGCGGCGGATCTCCTCGACAATCGCGGGGCTCATACCCATCTTCTCCAAACCTGCGCGCACCACATCGGGCTGTTCTCGAAACAGACGTATATCCAGCATAATCTCTCCTCCGACTAACATTGTCTCACGAGGTTCTGAACCGTGTCAAGCCGGATCGCGGCGCGGCACATCGAACGACCAAAAATCGCGGGCCAGATAGGTGTTCGGGAAGATGGCCTGCGCTTCTGCCAGCAGTTCCGGCAGGCGCAGCCCCCCCTCCATGTCGTAGCGCGGGCTGATGTGGGTCAGGATGAGCGTTTGCACTCCAGCCTCCTTCGCCACGCGAGCCGCCCCAGCCGCTGTGGAGTGTGCGCCGCGCAGAGCCAGTTCGGAATCGGCGCTCAGGTAGGTGGCTTCGTGGATCAGCAGGTCGGCGCCGCGTGCCAGTTCCGCCGCGCGCGGCGTCTCCCCCGTATCGCCCGCATACACCACTTTACGCCCCTGCAAGGGCGCACCCACCAGCTTGGTTCCGTCGATCGCGCGGCCGTCCGGCAGAACGACGGTCTCGCCGCGCTTCAGCTGCCCGAAGATCGGCCCAGGAGGAATGCCCAGCGCAGCCGCCTGCTCCACGTCGAAATGACCTGTCTGCGTCTTCTCCGTGACCGCAAAGCCGTAGCTCTCGATGCGGTGCGCCATCGGGGCGCAGACGACCTCGAACTCCCTATCCTCATAGACAGGGCCGGGCCGCAAAACCTCTACCTGCACCGGATAACCGGGCCTCGTCTGACTGCGCTCGAACACGACGCGCAGAAACTCGTTCAGGCCGTTCGGCCCGTAGATCGTCACGGGAGTGGAAGCGCCCGCCGACAGCGACCGAGACGCCAGCAGACCTGGCAGACCGTACAGATGGTCGCCATGCAGGTGCGTGATAAAAATGCGCTCCAGCTGACTCAGACGCAGAGGCGAACGCAGCACCTGATGCTGTGTCCCCTCTCCGCAGTCGAAAAGCCAGAGCTTGCCCTGCTGGACGAGCTGCAGACCGACAGCGCTGACATTACGATTCCGACTCGGCGTACCGGAACTTGTGCCAAGAAAAGTGATCTTCACGAATAAGTTCTTTCAGGGTGACTCGACGGGCGAAGGTGCGGATGAATGCGCATCAGGACGAGGAGAGGAGACAGAGTGGGTGGTGAGATAAGGATAGGAAACAGTGGAAAAGAACGAGGCGGGTATGGCGTGACTGCCGGGCCTCGCGGACATACGTCCCGGATAGCGCGAGACGTTATTTTCCTGACCCTGCTGATAGCCCAGCCGATAGCTCGACCAGAGCAGACTGCCGAACGCGAACAGACCGGCAACGCCGGTGGCGAAGCGGGTCCAGCGCACGCGGGCATGAACGCGTTTTGGGGCGAAGACAGGTGTGGGAGCGGGTTCGCTCGGGAGAGCGTCCATAATCGAATCGAGGGAGCGGGCAAATTGAGATGAAGACGGGAGCGGCGCACTGTCGCGCCACTCCCGTTCGAGTGTTTCATCTACCGATTGCAGCGCGTCGAATGCGGAGGCGCAGTGTGGGCAGTGTGCCAGATGGGAAACGATAAGTTGCAGGGACTCCGGGTCGAGTTCGCCGTCCTGATAGGCGGAGAGACTGACGGAGACGAACTCACAGGCGTCGTCTCCGCCGCGTCCAGGCCAGCCGCCTTTGCCGCCGGACCTTCCGGTCGG
>JAYTGR010000140.1:0-6963 GCA_043733205.1 Chthonomonadaceae bacterium | reverse complement strand
GCAGGAGAGTCATGGTCTGCGAGAGGTGGGCGATCAGGTAGGGGATACGGAAGATCAGGTTGCTGGTGTTGGAGGACTGCATCGTCGTGCCGTTGAGGGTCAGCGAGATGTCGAGGGTGTGGGGATCGTCGATCTCATCGGCGGTCACCAGCCAGGGTCCGATCGGCAGGAAGCCGTCCGGCGATTTGCCGCGCACCCACTGTCCGTCGCCCTTCTGAATGTCGCGCGCCGTCACATCGTTCGCGCAGAGATAGCCCGCGACATGGCGCAGGGCGTCCGCCTCGGCGATGTCGCGGCCTCCTCCGCCCTCGCCGCCGATGACTGCCGCCAGTTCGGCCTCGAAGTCGATCATAGGAGAAATCTTGAGAAGCCGAACCTGGGCGTTCGGGTCGTTGATGGCGGTCGCATACTTGGAGAACAGAATGGCGCGCTCGGGAATCGGCTGGTTCTGCTCCGCGCAGTGGTCCCGATAGTTCTGCCCGATGCACATGATCTTGCCGGGATCGCCGACCGGCGCCAGCAGCTGCACGGAAGCGAGGGCGACCTTCGCGGCATCCGTCGCGTTCGCCACCACTTCCCGCGCATCCTGGAGCCCCTTCGCTCCCCGCGCTAGAAACGCGCACATCGAGAGCGGGAACCGCACAGTATCGCCTGTCGCCGCCTGAAAATCTACGATTGTCGCGCCGTCTGCCGTCAGAGCCCCCGTCGCCACGCGCCCGTCTTTCTCGAATCGAACCAGTTTCATATCACGCTCCTCCGCGTTTGTGTCGTTTGCTCTCTTCTGTTCGCCATCGCAGACGCTTTTCCCTATACGCGCCGCGCTAAAAGAGCAGGCGCACAGTGCAGCCGACCCAGAATAACGACTGCAGGACGGGGCAGGGGAGCAGGCCGCTATTTGGCTCCGGCTTGGCGGAGGAGCTGCGCGATCTCCGCATGGCGGCGTTCGATGGCCCATTTCAGCGCGGTCATGCCCTGATAGTCCGTCGCCGAGACATCGACTCCGTGTGCCAGCAGCAGGGCGACGATGGCGTCTTTGCCCTCTTTCGCCGCGCCTATGAGCGCGGTATCGCCGGAAAAGTCCGTCGTATCGACCGTCGCGCCGCGATCCAGCAGCGCTTTGACCAGGGCGGTATCGCCGCGTGCGACGGCCCACATCAGGACCGTCGCGCCGTTCTGACCCTTGATATTCACGTCTTTGGTCTGTGCCAGTATGCGTTTTGCCAGCGCCGGATGCCCGGTCTCCAGAGCGACGATCAGCGCGTTTTTGCCCGCCAGGTCTTTGGTATTGACGTCGGCTTTCTTCGCCATCAGGGTCTCGAACATTTTGCTGTCGCCCTGCCGAACCGCCCACATCAGCGCCGTACCTCCCTGCGCATCGTGGGCATCCGTCTGCCCGGTCTTCTCCAGCAGCGTGCGCACAACGGTCGCATCCCCTCCGCTAAGCGCATAGGAGGCTGCCGTGCCGCCGGCAGTGTCCTTCAGCGCGGCATCGGCGCCATGCTCCAGCAGCAGGTTCACGATTTCCGGTTTGCGCTGGGCCGCCGCCTGCATCAGAGGTGTGACCCCAGCAGCAGTGGTTCTATTGACATTCGCGCCTTTGGAAATCAGGAGCCGTACCATTTCAAGTTTCCCTGCCTGCGCCGCCATCGTCAGGGGGATCTCTCCGTCCGCACCGCGGCCGTCGATCTGTGCTCCATAGGCCAGTATTTTCTGTACATCTTCTACGCTCCCGTTCTGGACGGCGTTCAGCAGATTGTTCTCATCCACCACCTGCATTCCAGTCCGCGCCGCCTTCGCGAAAAGGTACCAGCCCAGCCCTACCAGTCCGACGACCATCAGCGCCAGCAGCAGTCCATAGATATTGCGTCGTGCGTTCATCCGTGTTTCTCCAGAAGAAAGAAGGTCACTCCAAGCCGGCTTCGGCGAGTTCTATCGCGTGAACGAGGGCGCGGGCTTTGTTGACGCACTCCTGATATTCGCTGGCGGGAACGGAGTCGGCGACAAGCCCGCCGCCCGCCTGCAGATAGGCGGTCTGCCCTTCCACGAGCATGGTGCGGATGGCGATCGCGACGTCCATATCGCCGGAATAGCTGATATAGCCCACGGCTCCGGCGTAGAGGCCGCGCCGGGTCGGCTCCTGCTCGTCGATAATCTCCATTGCGCGCACCTTGGGCGCGCCCGAAACCGTGCCGTGCGGGAAACAGGAGCGCAGCATGGTGTAGATATTCTGGTCCGGCCGCAGACGCCCCGTGACATCGGAGACGATATGCATGACATGCGAATATCTCTCGATGATCATCAGCTCGTTGACGTGGACACTGCCGTACTCACAGACCCGTCCCAGATCGTTGCGGCTCAGGTCGACCAGCATGATATGCTCGGCGCACTCCTTGGCGTCCGCCAGCAGATCCTCTTCCAGTAGTTTGTCCTCCTCGATCGTCGCGCCGCGCGGACGTGTTCCGGCGATCGGCCGCAGGCGGGCCATGCCTTTCTGAACGGAAACCAGCGTCTCGGGCGACGTGCCGATCACTTTGCGGGTTCCCAGGTCCAGATAGAACATATAGGGGGAAGGATTGACGGAGCGGAGGGCGCGATAGAGATCGAACGGCGGCGCGGTGAACGGCACCTTAAACCGCTGCGACAGCACGATCTGAAACGCATCTCCAGCCAGAATGTAGTCGCGGCAGCGCTCGACAGCCGCCTCGTATTCGGGACGTGGAAAGAGCGATTCGACCTGCACCGTGGCAGGCTCGGAAGCAGGAGGAGTGAGCAGGGCAGCAGGATGGGGCGTGCGCAGACGGGCGATGAGCGCTTCGATCTTGAGCAGGGCGTCGTCATAAGCCGCGCCAGGATCTTCGGTGATATGGGCGTTGCAGACCACTTTGACACGGTGCTGAACGTGATCGAACACCAGCAGGGTATCTGTAAACATGAGACAGGCGTCGTCCACATCCAGATCATTCGGGTTGTTGTCCGGCAGGTCTTCGAAAAACCGTACGATGTCGTAGGCAAAATATCCGACGGCGCCTCCACAGAAGCGCGGCAGGTCCGGCGTCTCCACATAGGTGTAGCGCGCCAGGAGAGCCGCAACGAGGGTCAGAGGATCTTCGTCCGGGCCGATGGTCAGTTCGCGGATCCGACCGCTTTCCTGTACCGTGGCCTGACGCCCTTTGCTGCGGAAGATCAGAGAGGGGTTGCTGCCGAGGAACGAGTAGCGGCCCATGCGCTCACCACCCTCCGCACTCTCCAGGAGAAATGAGCAGCCATTGCTGCCTGGCTCTTCGGTGGCAGTCAGTTTCTCGAAAGCCGAAACCGGGGTCAGACGGTCTGCGAGGATCTCGCGATAGACAGGAACCAGATTGCCGTGCCGGGCACGCGCCAGAAACTCTTCACGATCCGGGATTATCATAGCGCCGTTACCGCCTTTCGCAGAACGCGCCCACAGCGGCCAGACGACCGAATGGGGCATTTCGGGGATTAGGACATTATACCCGAAACGCCCCATGCTGGTTTTAGAGAGAGAGAGACAGTGGCTGCGACGGTCGTGAACGGCGGCGAACTGCCGATCGCCCTCCCTCGAATCAAATCTGCCGCCGGAGAGGACTCTCCAGCGGCAGAAATTGCATCGGAACCAGAGGATATTATCCCCTGCTTACTTTTTGCGGGGATGCTTCGGGCCTTTGTCGGAGTCGGGCTTGCCGCCGGTACGGCGAGGCCCTCGGTCGAAATCCTCGGGACCGGAGCGGCTGGACTGCGCCCAGGGCGGGCCGCCATCGCGGCGATTGCCTCCTCCGCCGTCCCGATTGCCGAAGTCACGGCCGCCGCCGCCGCCATTATTACCGCCGCCGTTAAAACGGCCCTCATTGCCCTGCGGACGGAAAGGCGGACGATCCGCTTCCGGCGGAGCGTCGGTGCGCGGGCGTGCAATCTCGACATAGACCTTCTTGCCGCGCAGTTTGGTGCGGTTCAGCGCCTCGATGACGCGATTCGCATCGCCTTCCGGCACTTCGACATAGGTGCTGCGATCAAGGATCTCGATCGCGCCGATCGCGCTGCCGGAGATACCGGCTTCGTTCGCGATGGCACCGACGATGTCGCCGGGGCGAACGCCGTCCTGCCGGCCGATCTGAAGGAACAGACGGGTCATGCCCTGCTCGGCCTGAGTGCCGGGCAGATCGGCTGCCGAGATGTCGTAGTCCTCTGCACCCTTCTGACCCTGCCAGAGCATCTGAAGGGCGGCCGCTGCGATCTGTGGTGCGTCGTACTTGCCCTCTTCAACCAGTTCACCGACCGTCACGAGGTAGCCGTCGCAGTTGCCTTCGGCCAGCGTTTCGCGCAGGCGGTCTTTGAACAGTTCGCGGCGACGAGCGGCGATGTCACCGACTGTCGGAACGCGCGCCGGCAGGATCGGCGCATTGATATAGCGCTCGATCTGGCGCAGCTGGAAGCGCTCCCGAGGCGAGACCAGGGTGATCGCGTCTCCGGTGCGGCCTGCACGGCCGGTGCGGCCGATACGGTGAATGTAGGCCTCGACATCCCAGGGAATGTCGTAGTTGATGACGTGGGTGACCTGATCGATGTCGAGCCCACGGGCCGCCACGTCGGTGGCGATCAGCAGGTCGGCCTGACCGGAACGGAACCGCGCCATGACGCGGTCACGCGCCGCCTGGTTCATGTCGCCATGCAGCGTCTCGGCCTGATAGCCGCGCATCTGCAGCGACTCGCCCAGATCGTCGACATCCCGGCGTGTGCGGCAGAATAGAATGGTGCTGCCCGGCGACTCCATGTCCAGAATACGGGTGAGCGCCTCCACCTTCTGGGAGGGCGGCACTTCGTAGTAGGTCTGCGTCACCAGTTCCACGGTGCGGCGCTTGCTCTCAATGGTCACGCGCTGCGGGTCGCGCAGGTAGGTGCGGGCGAGGGCTGCGATGCGCGGCGGCATCGTCGCGGAGAAGAGCGCGGTCTGGCGACCCTCCGGCGCAGACTTCAGGATCTCCTCGACATCTTCGAGGAAGCCCATGTTCAGCATCTCATCGGCTTCGTCCAGAACAACCATCTTCACAGCGCCGAGCTTCAGAGTGCCGCGCCGCAGGTGGTCGAGGACGCGCCCCGGTGTTCCCACAACGATATGCGCTCCGAAAGAGAGCGCGCGGAACTGACGGTCGATAGGCTGACCACCGTAGACGGGAACGACCCGCAGACGGCAGTATTTGCTGAGATTGTGCGTCTCCTGCGCCACCTGGATACAGAGTTCGCGGGTCGGCAGCAGGATAATGGCCTGGGGAAACTGCTGAGAAGCGTCCAGCAGTTCCGCGATCGGCAGGGCGAACGCTGCGGTTTTACCGGTTCCGGTCTGGGCCTGACCGATCAAGTCGTGTCCTGCCATCAGGATCGGGATCGACTGCTCCTGAATAGGAGTAGGCGCCTCGAAGCCTGCTTCGATGATGGCGCGCATGGTAGGCTCGCTGAGCTTCAGGGCGCGGAACGCGGCAGCCTGGACCTCGGGTTCATTGTTCTCTTCGATCTCTGCGGTAATTTCGGGTGTTTCCGCTTCCGGCTGGGGCGCTGCGGCCACCGTCTCCGTAGTGGGCTCGTTGGTCTCGACCGCAGTCGGAGCGAGCGCAGTAACATTTTCCTCAACTGCGGGCTGCGCTGGGGTCTTCTCAGCGGTTTTGCTCGTGCCGGTCGTCGTCTTTTTGCTTGTCTTGATAGGACTCATAACGTATCGGGTATCCTTTTCTCTGACACCTTTCCCAGGCGAAATTGCCGAAGGCAATTTGGGTTACGCTGCCTGCTTGCCAGCAGGAAAACCGAAATCTCCGATCGGAGATTTCGCCGGGGCTTCTATAGTCTGAACCATGATTCAGCTATCCCAGAGTGGTTCTTACCCTCCTGCAATGCGGACGAGGCAAGCATGATTGCTGCCAGGGTAAATCAGAGGGCCTTCTGGTCATTTCGGTAGGTGCCGGTGTAGTATACCCCAACCCGAGGCGGGTTTCTGTTAAGACGTCTCGCATTCATGGCTTATACGGGCCTCTTTTGCTTCTCTATGCGATACACAGTATGCTATACTGCTGCATTATGCCGGGGGTGTTTTCGGCCTGCATCTCATTTCGACTATTAAGGTGAATAAGAAATCATGACTCTTACGAACGAATCCGACAAGATAACGGAGATCGAAAGCCGGTTTCGAGAGCTTTTCGGCATGGAGCCGACGATGCTGGTGCGCGCCCCCGGGCGCGTCAATCTGATTGGCGAACATACGGACTACAACGACGGATTCGTCTTTCCTGCCGCCATCGACCGCGATGTCCTGATCGCCGCCGCGCCGCGCAGCGACCGGCAGGTGCGGGCCTGCGCCCTCAATTTCAATCAGTCTTCCACGTTCACGCTCGACGATGTGCAGCCCGCGACCGAGGGCCGTGAGCGCTGGAGCAACTATCTGCGGGCGATGGCCTGGGTGCTGCACGCAGAGGGTCTGGGAACGCAGGGCATGAACTGCGTCACGCTCGGAGATGTGCCGCTGGGAGCGGGCCTCTCCTCCTCGGCCGCGATGCTGGTGGCGGGCGGGCTGGCCTTCGCGGCAGGCGCAGGGCTGGAACTGGAGCCGGTGCGTCTGGCGCTGCTGGCGCAGCGGGCCGAACGGGAGTTCGTGGGCGTGAACGTCGGGATCATGGATCAGTTTATCTCCGCGCTGGGGCGGAAAGATCATGCTCTGCTCATCGACACCCGTTCGCTGACTTATGAGGCCGTCCCCCTGCCGCAGTCCGGCGTCTCGATCGTGATCGCCGATACCAACAAAAAACGCGGTCTGGTCGACTCCGAGTACAACACGCGCCGGGCGGAGTGCGAGCGGGCCGTGGAGATCCTCAAAGAGTTTCTGCCCGAGATCAAGGCGCTGCGCGATGTCACGCTGGAAGATTTCGAACGCTACGCCGACAGGCTGCCGGAACCGACGCGCCG
>JAYTGR010000139.1:0-2476 GCA_043733205.1 Chthonomonadaceae bacterium | reverse complement strand
CGAACCTGCTGATGGCACGCTCCTACGAAGGTGTCGAAGTTTCTGCACTGCTTCTGATGATCGATCTCATGAATCGCTTTCCGGATGCTCTCACTCCGGCTTATACCTCAGATGGAGACGGGATCGGCTACGGCCGTTCGGATCTGGCGACCCTGCTGCGCCGGGAGACAGGCAGCACGGCAGCGGACGTTCCCGGCATTACTTCCGCCCAGCTTCTCTGCACCGCTCCCGGATATGTGCCGATGAACGCCGGCCAGCCGGAAGACCTCACCAAAACACCGACCCTGGCAGCGCTCATGGCTGCGACCGCACTGTCTCCGGGAGGCAACGTTCATGTCAAGTAGATCGATTTTCTTCCTAAACGCCTGCCGCCGACGAGGAGGGCTGCCGTCCGCTCTTGCCGCTCTGCTGCTCAGCGTTCTCATCGGCACCGCTGCCGGTTGTGGAGGAGGCTCTCACAGCATCGCCACGCCGCCTGCTAGCGGTGGTTCCGGGCGCGTTCAGCTGCAGGTGCAGTGGCCTGCCTACCAGCCCGCCAGAGCGGCGCATGGGCGCTATATTCCAGCCTATGCACAGAGCCTGTTTCTCGAACTCTATCCTACTGCCACGCCAGCGACACGCTATCAGATGTCTGCGAACAGGCCGGACGATAAGCCTTCGACACAGACTATCGCCTTCAATGAGTTGATTCCTGCGGGAAACTACACGCTGGCAGTGGTCGCACGTGTCCAAAAAGACGGCCAGGGGGCCACTGTAGCCTCTGCTGCCACGACATTCGTCGTACAGGACGGCCAGACTTTCGACGCGAGCGTCACGCTCGCGACCACACTCAAAACGATCGCCATTCAGGGACAGCCTCTCTCCGTCGCAGCAGGCAGCGTGCTTTCTCTCGTGGGCCAGGCACTCGATCCGGATGGGAAAATCGTGCTGCTTCCTGTGGGCGCACTCACCTGGAAACTGGTGAGCGGCAGCTCTGTCGCCGCCCTGACCAGTGACGGAGCCTTCACCGCGCTCGCCCCGGGAACCGCGCGGGTTCGGCTTTCGGAGGATTTAGCGGGGGTGGCTTCGGAAGCGGACGTGACAGTAACGGGGGCCGTAGCAAACTCCGGCGGTCTGGCGAACTCCTCCTGGCCGAAAGCAGGCGGCGATGCAGCCAACACGGGCCGCAGCAGAGCAAGCGGCGCCATCGGAACCAAAGGGTGGGTGTATGGCGGTCTCGGCAGTAACCACGTTGTCTACTTTACGGGCGGGGTCTCATTCGGGGAGGACGGGACGCTCTATGCAGGAACGACCCCCTACAGTGATCCTTCCAGCGCCCCCAGTCTCCTTGCTCTCGACAGCGCAGCCGGTATCGAAAAGTGGCATGTTCCCATTACCAGGCAGGCGGAGCAGCCGACTATCTCCGCAGACGGAACCGTTTTGATAGGCGACAGCACGGGACAAGTCTCCGCGCTCGACGGCCATAACGGAGCCGTCAAGTGGACTTTTCAAACAGCAGGCGGCGCCTCTTTCGTTCCCTCCACGAACATCGGTTCAGATGGAACGGTCTATGTGAATGCAGGCATCGGTTATGCGCTCGATGGCAGGACCGGCACCCAAAAATGGAAAGCGGACCCAGGCGCGGGCTACCGCAATACTTCCGGGTTTTCCAGTCCGCCAGCCATAGGGCTGCTGAACACCGTCTATTTTGGAGGCTCCGACCCTCTCTATGCCGTCGATGGTTTGACGGGCGCCATACTGTGGAAAGTCAGCTCCCCGAACAGCATCGCCGGGTCATTTACCACTCCCGCTGTCGGCTCCGACGGCACCGTCTACTGTCTGCACACGGGCCAGCCTTCCGTCCTCTACGCTTTCGACGGCAGGACGGGAGCGAAGCAGTGGCAGTTCATCGTTCAGTCGGATCTGGACGTGGAGAAAGGGTCTCCCGCCATTGCCGCAGATGGAACCGTCTATGTCGCAGGACGCAATCAACTGTACGCGTTAGATCCGGCAGCCGGATCTAAGAAATGGACGGGCGGCGGCATATTCAACGGACAGTCTCCTGTCATCGGTGGGGACGGCACGATCTATCTCTATGAGACCGGTTTCTGGGCATTCAATCCTGCCGATGGGAATGTGAAATTCTCCGTTCAGGATCGTTCTCAAGATGCCTCCAGCGCTCAAGGTCTTTCCATCGGTCCGAATGGCAGTCTGTACGGTGTCTCCACGTACAGTATCTATCAGCTCAAGTAGACGGCGTCCTTTCCATCGAAGCTCCAAAGAAAAATACGGGGCTGTCGGATAATGACAGCCCCGCTCTCCCTTCTCACCGCATCTCCTGCCCGCCTGTGACGTTGATCGCCTGACCGGTCATATAACTCGATTCGTCGGAGGCGAGGAAGACGACCACATTGCCGACATCCTCGTAGGTACACCCACGGCCGAGCGGCACCTGCGACTCGTATTTGCGGCGCACCTCTTCGGCAGTGATCCCCTG
>JAYTGR010000138.1:0-2476 GCA_043733205.1 Chthonomonadaceae bacterium | reverse complement strand
CGCTTAAGGGTGAAGAGTCGAGTACGATGTGAAGTGTCATGGAAATGCAGGATTTTCCCCTGTGAGCGCACGATTAGCATTCAGGTTACGCTTGAGTTCATCATACTCTTCCTCAGACCTACGCATCTCTTCAGGATCATCGGCAGCGGCCTCCTTAAGCCAGGATTCTAGAAGAGCCAGAGCGGCGGCGTTTTCAGCATCGATCCTAGGTTTAGGCCCGCCTTCGATTCTGGCGGTTTCCTCGTCTGCTTCAAGTTCGATCAAACGGAATCGCCCTTGCGGGCGTTGGGCTAGATAAGGCGCGAGTTCCTGCGGCGTACCTTCGTAAATATGTTGTTGAGCCATCCTGTTAACTCCCTTTCTGTCTTTTCTGTATCCTGTGCCTCTATTATACTCTTTCCCAACCGCAGCCGGATCACCCCGTAAGGCGCGGCGGAACGGGGTGAGACGGGCTCTTGTTGTCATCAAAACAGCTGCTTTTCGGACACTAATCTGCAGGAGGAGCAGAAAGCGCAGCGGACAGCAGGATAGTGTGAGATAATTCACACAATGGATGTGCAGTATTTCACACTGAGGACTGTAGTCAATGCCGCTTGTTGTGACGTCTTACCAATTGCAGCCGCTTACCGTCCTGCTGCGGTAAGGAGCATTGGTGGCTGCAAATCCTCTTTCTCCTGTTTGGATTCGGACGATTTTTTGCCCGTAGAGGCAGAAAGGTTACTATGGAACGGAGTCTCTTGTGGGGCGTCTTCGCGATGGGGTGGGTAAGCTGGGTAGTGGGGCTGGCCGCGGCTCGTGCGCGGCAGGCAGGAACAGAGCGCAGCGCTGCGCCTTTGCCGCGCGCCTATCTGGCCGCTGCGGTCGTTTTGCCTCTGCTGGTGTTCGTGGCGACCCTGCCGTCGCAGGGTAAGTTTTTCGCACCGGGGCAGGGGCTGGGGAAAGGTTTTCTGCTCGGCAGTGTCTGCGCGCTGCTGGCGGCCTGGGTTCCGCTGCTGGCGGGAGAGGGCGGCGGCATCCGCAGGCGTATCGGGGCGGTTGTCGCCGCGCCCTGCGGGATGGCGCTGGTAGCGGCGGTGACTCCTCTGCTCCTCCTGCGGGCGTCCCTGCTCGATACGCTGCTGGGCGCTGCGATCGGCTGGTTCTGCGTCACGATGCTTGTTCTGCTCGGCATGCTGCAGCAGGAGGGGGAGGCGGAGCGTCCGGGCGTTCTGGCGCTGGTGACCGGAACGGGCTTCGCGATCCTCACCTGTGCGGTGGCGGCGCTCGGCGAGATGCGCGGCACCCTCGATCTGACCGCGACCTCCAATGTCTCCTGGAGTGTGCTGGGAATGGTCTTCGCGGCGGGGGTGCCGCTGGCGCTGCTGCTGAGCGGCGTCCTCAACGCGGGATTGACAGCGGCGTTCGGAATGCTTCCCGGCATGGGCGGTCTGGCCCGCGCGGGAGAGACCGTACTGCCCGATGCGCTCGCCCGGAACACCGCCCTGCGGCTCTGGCGGCTGGCGCTGGCCTCCGTCGTGATGCTCGCTTTGGGCAGACTGCTGGCCGCGCGTGTCGTCGATGCCGATAACAGCAAGCTGGCCCTGCATATCTTTCAGGTGATGGCGCTCGGCCTGTTCGGCGGAGCGGCGGCCTGGTGGGTCGCTGCCTCGGCGCGCCGCCTGGAGCGCGAGACGCCCGGAAATGCCGGGGCCATCGCCTGGCAGAACAACGCAGTGGCTGCGGCGCTGCTGTTCGCCGGTATCCTGGTCGCGTTTCAGATGCTGGCGGGCTTCGGGGTCGGCCTGCTGCTGATCGGGGCCTGGCTGGCCGTCAGCCTCTCCGCCGTGTTCGCGCAGGAGCCGGATACCGGTGAAAACGACGTTTCGGCCGCAGACACGCCTGCGGTCGCCGCCAATCTGCTGCGCCTGGGCCTGATGGGAGTGGCGCTGCTGCTCTACCGTGTCTTCTCTTCCCGCTTCGAGAGCGAACTGCGCGGTGTCGGTCTGACCGATCAGTATGCCGCCTTCGGCCTGCTGCTCGGCGCAACACTGCCGGCTCTGCTGACAGGCTTCCTGCTGCGCCCTTTCACAGCGGCCACAGCTCCCGGCCCTCGCATCGCGCGTTTGTGCGTCGCCGCCGCGCTGGTGCTGGCGGTTCCCGCACTGGTGCTGATTCTGTGGGGCACGAAGTGCGCTCTGGCGCTGATGCTCGGCCTGGCGCTGGCAATCACACTGCTTCCCTCGGCGAATGCCGCAGCTGGCACGGCGTCAAAAGAGGCCCTGCCGCCCGCTCTGCGCCTGCTGTCGGCCCTGTTCGCGCTCGGAGTCTGCCTCGCCCTGGCGCAGTGGACGCACCATCTCCTGCCGCTCACGGCCCTCACCCGCGCCGACAAAGAGACCTTCACCTTCAAACTCGTCGCGATCCTGGCTGTCCTTATTCTCTTTGCGGACTACAGCGGACGATTCGCCGGCTGGATACGCAGCCGCCGGCAGGGAAC
>JAYTGR010000137.1:0-6987 GCA_043733205.1 Chthonomonadaceae bacterium | reverse complement strand
CGGCGGTCTCGGAGTCGCTGCGATAGATCGCGCCGATGCGTGCGCCCGCCTGCGCCAGGGTCCGTGAGATCGCGCGCCCGATGCCGCGTGTGCCGCCCGTGATCAGAATGTTTTTGCCGGTGAGGTCGATCGACTGCATGCGTTTTCCCCTATTGCCAGAATTGATAGGTCGGAACATTGCGAACGATGCCATAGATATTCCACAGGCTGCCGACGACGAACTGACCCAGCATCAGCCCGATGAAGAAGGGCAGCGACCGGTGAAAGCCTCCACGCCCCCCGTACCGCAGAATCAGCGACTTGAACATCCAGGCCAGGAAGAGCGGCCCCCAGACCAGATTGATCTCGAAGGAAGAGGTGACGGCGAAGGCCAGCGGATGCAGGGGCCACCAGGGGAAACGCATCCGCAGGAACTGCAGCAGGAACGCGATGCCGAACCCGATCAGGATCGCCATGAACTCCGGGAACTTGCCCGGCTGCGGCGATTTGATCCAGCCGGTCAGCGTGTTATAAGCTTCCGCGCCGAAGGTCATCCGGGATTTGCTCTCCGCACCGTAAGAGTACATCAGGTGCAGAATGGCCCAGAACGCGATGAAGACTGCCGCACCGCCGAGGAAGAGCAGTGCCCTGGACCATTTGCGGTAGTCGGCATGCGTCTGTTCCGCCAGTTTAAAGGACTCCAGTTGGTGCGGCATCGGGTGCGACCGATAGGCGCGGTTGAACCAGAAGAAGAGCGCAAAGACCGTGCGCGTATCGACATCGAAAGCGCTGCTGCCCACCACCCTGGTCATGATCATCTCGGGGCCGGTGAAGTGGAGATCGTGCATCGGAGTGCCGAGTTCCGCGCGCATGCGGGTGATGGCGAGCGCCAGCGCAAAATACATCAGGAAGAACAGGATCCCGACCCACCAGACCATGCCGAGGTAACTGGCGAAGCTGACCAGTCCGGTCACCCCCACCCCGATGCCGAGCAGCGCGTTGCGGTAGGACATCGGCTCCCGGCTGTCGTCAAGTTCGGAAGGCTTATTCAGAGCGCGCCGGAACACCTGCTTCAGGTAGTGACGGCTGACCCAAACGGAGTAGAGGCAGAAGGAGATATAGGCCCCGAACGACTGCGTCTCGGTGTAGGGAAAGCGCGGATCCTGATCGTAGGCCAGCGCAACGGACGTGACCTTCTCGAACTTCCAGAACCAGTAGAAGACGACGCACGAGAACAGAAAGTCGAGCGGCATGAACATGCCCAGCCCGATCATAAACGGATAGAACGAGAGCGGCGTCCAGCCGACAGCGTTCCAGGGCTTCTGCGTAAACATGGGCCCGATGTCGAGAAAGCTCTGGCCAAAGCCGGGCGTCAGGATCGTGGGGATCGAGGGATAGTAGTAGTTCAGACTGTTGACGCAGTCGATGGTTCCAGCGATCACGAAGCCGATCCAGAAGAGCCTATTGAGGAACAGCCCTTTTGGCTGGAACGCGGCCTCTGTCGTGATCTGCAGCGGCAGCTGCACGATGGGATACGTCAGGCGTTCGTTGTCAGTCCACTGTCTGCGCAGAATGGCGTTGAGACAGAGCATGACGAACAGCAGCAGCGTGACGAAAAAGGTCCAGGCGGTGACGACCGGCAGCCAAGCCAGGACATATTTCCAGTGCCAGATGCTGTCGTTGCCGAGATAGTAGCTCTTCCAAATCGACTCGTCTTTGATGAAGAGGCCGTCGCGCAGGTGGGGATTGATGATCTTCGCCCACTCGTTCCCGGCATCGGCATGTTTGAACGTCCAGGTCAGCATAGGGACGAAGACCTGCAGCATGTCGTGCCCGGAGACGCACGAGCTGATGCTGAGCCCGGAGAAGATGAGCAGCAGTTCGCCGCGCTCCAGCGCCATACGCGGCGCAACACGGCGGACCGCGCGGTTCAGCAGGGTGAGGCAGAGCAGAATAAAAATGGTATTGAAGAAGAGCGAGATCGTGGTAGGATGTGCGGAGTAGCGGACTACCTCCATCTGTACGACCCAGTAGGAGTTCAGCGGCATGATCAGCAGGCAGATTAAAATAGATCGCCAGGTCACGGCCTTATTGCGTCGCAGATTAGGCTGCTCGGTCTCCGGTTGCGCCATTGCCATCGAGTGTAAGTCCTTCGTTGTCTTTTTCACACAGCAGCGTTCGGGAACGCTGTTCACCGAGGAGCCTGAAGTCTGCCGCTGTCAAAGGTGGAACGAGCACACGTCGTTGCGGTTCCGGTAAGGCAGGCACAGGCGGTATCAGGCGGTATATTGAGGGGAACAAGCTTGCAGGCCACTATTCGATAGACGGAAGCACAATTCCTGCCGGAGCAGGAGGCAATCTGTGGCAGAGAAGTAAGAGCGGTAAGCAAAGCGGGGGCGTGAGCGGGCTGGCTAACGCCCACCCCCTTCCCGACGCGGGAAGGGGGTGGGCGTTAAGTGGGGTATGGATGTCAGGCGGTGAGGGATTCGCGGACGAGTTCGGCGAGGGGCTCCGGCTCCGGCTGGGGGCGGCCCAGCAGGTCGCGGGCGGCGGCGGCGAAGTCGGCGACCGTCAGCATACAGAGGCGATGCAGGATCGGGATTGCACCGTGCTCGATAAAGCGGTCCGGAATGCCGAACAGCTTGACCTTGACATCGGACAGGCCGTTCGCGGCCAGGAGTTCCAGGACGCCGGATCCGAGGCCTCCGGTCACGCAGCCCTCTTCCATCACGATCAGATGGCGGGTACGGCGGGCCACATCCAGGATCGCGGCGGAGTCCAGCGGCTTGGCCCAGCGCAGATTGATGAACTCTACATCGACCCCTTCCTCCTGCAGCATCTTCGCGGCCTCGAACGCGGGCGCGACCATGTTGCCGTAAGCCAGCAGGCCGATATCATCGCCTTTGAGGATGATTTCCGCTTTGCCGAATTTGATCGGAGGGCTCTCCTGTCCCCAGTCTATGCTCGGCGCGTTGCCGCGTGGATAGCGAATCGCGATCGGGCTGGCATGCTCGCCGACTACATGCTCGTTCACCATGTAGCGCAGCATCGCGACCATCTCCTCGCCATCTTTTGGGGCAAGCATCGCGACATTGGGGATCGGGCGCAGCATGGCGATATCGAAGACACCGTGGTGCGTCGGGCCGTCGTCGCCGACCAGTCCGGCGCGGTCGAGACAGAAGATCACCGGCAGATTCTGGATCGCCACATCGTGCAGGACCATATCGTAGGCGCGCTGCAGGAAGGTGCTGTAGATCGCGGTGATCGGCTTCATGCCTTCTGCGGCCATCCCGGCGGCGAAACAGACGGCATGCTGTTCGGCAATGGCGGTATCGAAGTAACGGTCGGGATAGGCTTCTTTGAACTTGTTGAGGCCGGTTCCGTCCGGCATCGCTGCGGTGATGGCCGCGATCTTGGGATCTTTTTCCGCCAGTTCGATGATCGTCTTGCTGAAGTAGCTCGTCCAGGTCTGGCCGCTGGATTTGCTGCCGCTGGCCGTGCCGGCCGCCGTGTCGGCGAACATCGGTGGAGTGACGGCATGCCACTTGCGGGCATCGCCCTCGGCCTGCTCGTAGCCTTTGCCTTTGACGGTGCGGAGGTGGACGAATACCGGGCCGTTGATCTGTTTGATCTGGGTGAAGAGGTCGATCATCAGGTCGAGGTCGTGGCCGTCTACCGGGCCGAAGTACTGGAAGCCCAGCTCCTCGAAAAGGATGCCGGACTGATCCGAGGAGACCAGGTGGGTCAGGTTTTGGCGAAGCAGGGAGCCTGCCGCCTTATTGACGATGCGGCCCGGCGTACCCGGCACGCGCTTGAGCAGGGACTTCGCCTGGGCTTCCGCGTTCTGGTAGATAGAGGAGACACGCAGTTTGGCCAGATAGGTCGCGAGGCCGCCGACGCTTTCGGCGATGCTCATCTCGTTGTCGTTGAGAACGACGACGAAGTTGCGGCCGCTGTGTCCGGCGTTGTGCAGGCCCTCCAGTGCGAGGCCTGCCGTCATGGAAGCGTCACCGATCACGGCCAGCACACTCTCATCGGTGCGCTTGGCCATGTCGCGGGCGACGGCGAAGCCGTAAGCGGCCGAAATGCTGGTGCCGGCATGTCCTGCGCCGAAGAGGTCGAACTCACTCTCTTCCCGGCGCAGGAAGCCGGACAGGCCACCGTACTGGCGGAGCGTGTTGAAACGGTCCAGGCGTCCCGTCAGCATCTTATGCGCGTAGCACTGATGCCCGGTGTCCCAGATGATTTTATCCTTGGGGACATCGTAGACAGTGTGAAGCGCGAGAATAAGGTCTGCCGCGCCCAGATCGGACGCGAAATGCCCACCGGTCTTGGAGAGGTTGTCAATAATCGCCTGGCGTAGTTCTCTGGCAACCTGCTTCAGTTGGTCTCTGTTAAGACTCTTAAGATCGGCGGGGCGGTGAATACGCGACAAAAGCTCGTACATTCGATAGGGCCCCTTTGTGGACGCAGGGCGCGTCGGCAGCGCGGTACAGGATACCTGCGCGAATTTTCTATAGCGGATTGTACCTCCCGGATAGTTACGCTGTCAATCGAAGCGGCGTTCCCTGCCGCTTCCGCTCTTGACAGTGAGGGGAACTATAGAGTATGCTACACCGCAATCGATCAAATTTTACCCTGTTTCGGGCTAAGGCTCAGCAGGGAATCGCGCGGCGCCGGCGATCATGCGGCCTGTGTCTGCAAAAAGCAACGTCACCACACCCCACACCACATAAAAAGGAACTTCTACCGCCATGCAGGTTACCGCCGAGCAGACCGACCCCTGCACTGTCGTGCTGAGCATCGAAGTCGATGAGAAGCAGGTCTCCCGTGCTTTCGACAGTGCCTATCGTGATTTTGGACGCCATGCCAACGTGCCCGGCTTTCGCCCGGGCAAGGCGCCGCGCGTCCTCGTCGAACGCGTTGTGGACAACGAGCGCGTCCGCCGCCACGCCCTCGAAAAGATCGTGCGTGACACCTATCCGAAAGCGATCGAAGAGGAGAGCATCACTCCCTTCCGCGATCCCGAAATCGACGCTGCCGACCTTGAAGATAAGAAGCCTTACACCTACAAGGCCAATGTGCCGCTGGAGCCGCAGGTCACGCTGGGCGAATACACCGGCCTGACTGTCGAAAAACCCATTTTCGTCGTCACCGATGAGATGGTGATGCAGCGCATCGACGCCCTCCGCGAAGAGCGGGGCAAGCTCGACCGCGTGGCGGATCGCGGCGTGCAGGCGGGCGATATGCTGATCGTCGAGAACCAGATTAAAGTCGAAGGCGCGGAAGAGGATGAGACGCCCGTGCGCCGCCAACTGGTGCAGATGGGCCAGAACGTTCCCGGCTACGATGAAGAGATCCTGGGCATGATGCCCGACGAAGAGCGCACTTTCGAGCTGACCTATCCCGAAGACCACGAGGAAGCGGACAGACGCGGCAAGAAAGCGACGTTCACTGTCTCCCTGAAGAGCATCAGCGCCAAGCGGCTGCCCGACCTGGACGATGCCTTCGCCATGCAGGTGGCCGGTACGGAGACGGTCGACGAGTTCAAAGAACTGGTCAAGACGCGTCTTGAAGCGGATGCTATCCGCCTCTCCAGCGAAGTCGCCGAGCAGCGCCTGCTGGAGGCCATTCTGGCGAATTCGGAAGTCCATTTCCCCGAAGTGCTGGTGCGGGACGAAGTGCGGGACAAACTGAACCAGCTCTCCTATCAGCTGCAGACCAATCGCATGGGCTATGAACAGTATCTGCTGCAGAACGGCATGACGATGGAGCAGCATCAGTCTCAGCTCTATTCGGAGTCCTTCGAGCAGATTCGGGTTCTGCTCGCCCTGCGGGATATCTCCGTTCAGGAGGGGCTGCAGGCCAGCAATGAGGATGTGGACGCCGAGTTCGACCGTATGGTGGGGGCCGGCGCTCTGACCGAAGAGCAGGAGATCGAGTATCGTCAGGATACGCGCCGCCGCCTGCAGGTCGCCAATGCGCTGATTCAGACTCGCCTGCATGACTTCCTGTTCGCCAACAATATCCTGAACGAAGTGGTCCAGGCGGAAGCCCCGGACCCCGACGAACTGGCCGCCGCCGGCGAAGAGTCGGAGCCAGACCTGGCCGAAGAACTGACTGAGGTCAGTGCAGACAACGCATAGTCCGGCGCGACTCGCCTGCGCGCCCGACAGGAGATAAACACAATGGAACGCCTGTTTCGTCCGCCTTCCAATGTCATTCCGATGGTTGTAGAGCAGAGTGCGCGCGGAGAGCGTGCCTACGACATCTACTCGCGGCTGCTGAAAGACCGCATCATCCTGCTGAACGGCGGGGTGTCGGATGACAGCGCGGGCGTCATCATCGCGCAGCTCCTGTTTCTTTCCAACGACGATCCGAAAACCGATATTCAGTTCTACATCAACTCGCCCGGTGGAAGCGTGTCGGCGGGATTCGGCATCGTCGACACGATGCGGCATCTGCGTTGCGACGTGGCCACCACCTGCATCGGCATGGCCGCCAGCATGGGCGCGGTGCTGCTGTCGGCGGGAACGCAAGGCAAGCGCGCCTGCCTGCCCAATGCCCAGGTCATGCTCCACCAGCCGCTCATCGGTGGCGTGCTGCAAGGCCCGGCAACGGACCTCGGCATCGAAGCGGCCCACATGCTGCGCCTTCGCGATCGACTGTATAAGATGATGTCCAGCTACACCGGCAAAACCCCCGATCAGATCCACCGCGATTTCGACCGCAATAAATGGCTCTTCGCCGAGGAAGCCGTCGAATATGGCTGTGCCGATCGGGTGCTCGAACGCATGCCAGAAGGCACCGCCCGCAAGGGTGAGGATGGCGAGAACGAGAAGGAATAATAGTTTTCTGATTTAATTACGAAATCAATGCATTTAACCACAGAGAGCACAGAGACTCCCCTGTACGGGTGGAGCGTTCCACCCAGATTCGGCTCTGCGGTGCAATCGTTACGTATTTTCGGGTTTTACAAAAATTCCCGACCGCGAAGACGCGAAAGCG
>JAYTGR010000136.1:0-2490 GCA_043733205.1 Chthonomonadaceae bacterium | reverse complement strand
CCACGCAGGCAGCGGTTTTCAGGGTTTCGCGCGGGGCGTCTTCCAGGCGACGGATCCGTTCCAGGAGGAGGTCCACGACATTCGCGCTGATGCCTTTGGCCTCGACCTGATCGAGGGCATACTCCCAGCGCAGACGTTCCCGCGAAAATCTGAGGATTCCGTCCTCGTACAGGGAGAGGAGCAGTTGGTTGACGAAGAACGGGTTACCCTGCGTCTTGTCGAATACGATGTTCGCCAGGTCGTGCGACTGCTCTACGCTCGTTCGCAGTGCATCGGCGATGAACCCTGCGATCACCTTCTGGGGCAGGGGAAGCAAACTGAGCCGTTCGATGCGCGCTCCGTTTCTGGCCAGACGATCCAGCGTGACCGTCAGGGGATGTGCAGCCGTCACTTCGTTGTCGCGATAGGCGCCGATGAGGAAGAGCGCAACGCCTTCCGACTGCGCCAGCGTCGTTTCCAGCCAGGAAAGCGTGGCAGGATCGACCCATTGGAGATCGTCCAGAAACAGGCAGACGGGGTGTTCTCGACGGCAGAACGATTCGACGAACGCGCGAAACACACTCTGAAACCGATGTTGTGACTCGCGCGGCGGCAGCGGCTCGACGGGCGTCTGGCTGCCGATGATGATCTCCAGTTCCGGGATGACATCGACTACCAGTTGACCGTTGTTTCCCAGCGCTTCCAACAGATTCTGGCGCCACTCGGCGATCGATTCCTGACTCTCGGAGAGCAATTGACGGATGAGCTCCCGAAACGCCTCATGGACGGACGCGAACGGCACATTACGTTTGAGCTGGTCGAACTTGCCGGCGATGAAGAAGCCGTTGCGGTTGGCGATCTCCGCCTGGAGTTCGGAGACCAGACGGGATTTGCCCACGCCCGCGTAGCCGGCGATCAGCAGGAGCGTCGGGCGGTTCGCCGCGCCATCGAACGTATCCAGAACGGTGCGCATCTCCTTTTCCCGGCCGTAGAGCGTATCGGGAATACGGAAGCGGATGGAGAAATCCTGTTGTCCGAGAGGGAAATCCGGAACAGCCTCTCCCGCCTCAACCGCCACGCGGCAGCGCTCCAGATCGGACTTTACTCCGGCGGCGCTCTGGTATCTCTCTTCCGGAGATTTCGCCAGCAGCCGCAAAACGAGGTTTGAGAGCGCTTCCGGCACGTTCGAATTGATGCGAGAGGGGGCTGAAGGCACGCGTGCGATGTGATGGTGAATCAACTCCAGGGGATCCAGCGCGAGGAAAGGCGGCGCTCCGGTGAGCATCTCATAGAACGTGGCGCCGAGGGAGTAGAGATCGGCACGGTGGTCTACCGCGCGGTTGAGGCGTCCTGTCTGCTCCGGGGCGATATACGGAAGCGTCCCGGCGATTGCGTCCGGATTGCGCGTCGCCACCGATTCGCGGGGCAGGTACGTCGCGATGTTGAAGTCTACGAGCCATGTCGTCAAGGTGCCCATGTGGACCACGATGTTGGACGGGTTGATGTCACGATGAATCAGGTCGGCATCGTGCACCGCCGCGAGCGACTCCGAGACGCCCACGGCGAGGGTGAGGAAGTCCCGCAGGCCCATCGGCTTGCCGTCGATCAGACGGGACAGCGGCTCTCCGGGAGCCTGCTCGATGACGAGCGCCAGGCCGTTCCCGTACGCGACGAGCGCCAGAGCGCGCACAACGCCCGGATGGCGCACCGAGTTGAGAAGTTCGAACTCCTGTCGCAATCGCGTGACATCGCTCTCCGACGCATAATCGGAGGCGGACGTCTTGATGACGACCCGGTGACCATTCTCCGGGTGGACCGCTCGATAGACGTGGGAATAGGCGCCACGAGAGAGCTGTTCGACTACATCGTATCCTGCGATTTGGGACTGCATAAGGCTTCCACAGGCGATTCCGCCCCTCAAGAAGTGCGTTCCGGTGACGATCTTGGGACAGCTACAGAGGCGCCGATGTCGGTGCAACCGTCGGACATAAAGATCTTACCTGAAAACCGATGGTTTTCGCTTTAGCCGCCCTGCGAACCACAAAAGCCTCTCTTAAATTTGGATGGTGCGCCTTCTGCGAAGGTATCCTAGCCCCGAAAGACATCGAGGCGGATACGCAGAAACGCCGTAAACGCAAGCCTGATGCATGGAAAAGTGCGGATTGAGTAGGAATCCAACGCCCTCCTGCCGAATGAGATCGCACATTCCTCAGGAGCATGAAACCCTTTATGAAGATCACCGAAGTGCGTGTCATCGTCACCTGTCCGCTGCGCAACTATGTCGTTGTGAAGATTATGACCGACGAGCCAGGGCTCTACGGCGTTGGGGATGCGACGCTGAACGGTCGCGAACTGGCCGTCGCAGCCGTGCTCCAAGAGCATATTGCGCCTCTCCTGATCGGGCGTGATCCCGACCGCGTCGAGGATACGTGGCAGATGCTGTTTCGCGGGGCGTATTGGCGCGGGGGGCCGGTGCTGATGACGGCGCTGGCAGGCATCGACACCGCGCTC
>JAYTGR010000135.1:0-2496 GCA_043733205.1 Chthonomonadaceae bacterium | reverse complement strand
CTTTGCACAGTCTGGGCCGAAGCGGCCCGTAATTCTAATGCGGGCGTACAAAAGGCGGACTGCCCGCCGGAAAGAAGCGCATGTTTTCCAAAATCCTCGTTTGTTCCGATGGCTCCGATAAGGCCATCGAAGCGGCTGCAGTCGCTGCCGGGATCGCCCTGAAGTTCAGTTCACAGCTTATTCTGCTTAACGTCTATGATCCCTCCGTGATCCCTGCGACCACCATGGGCATTCCCGGCGGTCTGCTGGAGACGACCGTCAGCGAGAGCTGCTATGCGGAAGAGATACAGAGCGGGGCGGAAAGGGAGACGGGCGAAGTTTTCCAAAAAGCCGGTGTCGAATTCACGAATCACCGTGAACTGGGACATCCTGTCGACAGGATCATCAGCACGGCGTCGGATGAGAAGGTCGATCTCATCGTCATGGGCAGCCGCGGCCTGGGAGGGTTCGAGCGCCTGCTGCTCGGCAGCGTCTCGGAGGGCGTGCTGCGCCATGCGCACTGCCCCGTACTGGTTGTACGTTGAGGAACACTATGAAGACCCTTCTGGAACATCCTCCTGCAGGCGACTTGGAGACGCATTTGGAGCCGAAGCAGGGGCAGAAGCCGCCGCCGGGGCCGGCCTGGAAGCTGGTGTCCGGCCTTCTGCGCTACAAGACCACGGCAATCGCGGCGCTTTCCGTCGCAGCCATTGTTGTGCATCTGGCGCTCCGCTTCGGTTTTCACACCGCACCGGGTATTTACCGAATTCCCCTGCTGGTCACGCTTGCTGTCGGCGGCCTGCCAATGCTCTGCGACCTGCTTCGGAAACTGCTGAAGCGGGAGTTCGGTTCCGATCTGCTGGGCGGCATCTCCGTCATTACCTCCGTCCTGCTGGGAGAGTATCTGGCCGGCTCCATCATCGTGCTGATGCTCGCGGGCGGGGAGGCGCTGGAGCGTTACGCGCTGCGCAGCGCCTCCTCGGTGCTGGCCGCACTGGCCAAACGCGTGCCTTCGGTCGCCCACCGCAAACGGGAATCCGAAATCGTGGATGTGGCGCTGCAGGAGGTCGTCGTTGGAGACATGCTCGTGATCTATCCGCACGACATCTGCCCGGTGGACGGCGTGGTGATCGAAGGGCATGGGGTGATGGATGAGTCCTACCTGACGGGCGAGCCGTTCCAGATCACCAAAACTTCCGGCTCGACGGTGCTCTCCGGCGCGATCAACGGAGAGGCGGCGCTGACGATCCGCACGACCAAACGCGCCGCCGATTCACGCTATGCCAAGATCATGGAAGTCATGCGCGAGTCCGAAGCCAGGCGCCCGCAGCTGCGGCGTCTGGGGGATCGCCTGGGCGCAGTCTACACTCCGGTGGCGCTGACGGTCGCAGTGATCGCCTGGATAATCAGCGGAGAACCCCTGCGCTTCCTGGCGGTGCTGGTGATCGCTACGCCCTGTCCGCTGCTCATCGCGATCCCGATCGCCATCATCGGCTCGATCTCCCTGTGCGCCCGCCGCGCGATCATCGTCAAGAGTCCCGTCGTGCTGGAGCAGATCGCTGAGTGCCGCACTGCCATTTTCGACAAGACCGGGACACTGACCTATGGCGAGCCGAAACTGACCGAACAACTCGTCGCTCCAGGCTTCGCCCAAAAAGAGGTGCTGACCCTCGTGGCGAGTCTGGAGCGCTATTCGAAACATCCCCTGGCGCGCGCTATCCTGGCAGCGGCGCAGGAGGAGGGGCTGCCGCTGCCGGAGGCGACGGAGGTGAGCGAAGCGCCCGGTCAGGGTCTGTGCGGGATCGTTTCCGGCCGTCTGCTGCAGATCACGAGCCGCAGCAAACTCGAAGCGCAAAAACTCGATGGGGCCGATCGGCTTCCTGCGGTCACCGACGGTCTCGAATGCGTTGTGGCGATCGACCGGCGTTACGCGGCGGCCCTGCGCTTTCGTGATGCGCCCCGCGCCGAGAGCCGCTCTTTCGTAAGTCACCTGGGACCGAAGCATCACTTCTCGCGCGTGATGATCGTATCGGGGGATCGCGAGTCGGAGGCGCGCTATCTCGCCGCGCAGGTGGGCATCACCGAAATCTACGCCCAGAAGAGTCCGGAAGAGAAACTGGATATCGTCCGTAAGGAGACTGCCGCCGCCAAAACGCTCTACGTGGGGGACGGCATCAACGACGCCCCGGCGATGATGGCCGCCACGGTCGGCATGGCGATCGGACAGAACAGCGACGTGACCGCCGAGGCGGCCGGCGTCGTGGTCATGGACAACTCCCTCACGAAGGTGGACGAGTTCATGCACATCAGCCGCCGAATGCGAACGATCGCTCTCCAGAGCGCGGTGGGCGGCATGACGCTGAGCGTCATCGGCATGGTCTTCGCAGCCACCGGCCACTTAAGCCCCGTAAGCGGCGCGATTACCCAGGAAGTCATCGATATCCTGGCCGTTCTGAACGCCTTGCGGGCAGCGTTCCCTCCCAGAGTGATTCACGATCTCTAGAAACGCCTTGAAGA
>JAYTGR010000134.1:0-2501 GCA_043733205.1 Chthonomonadaceae bacterium | reverse complement strand
CGCGATTTCACCGTGCCGACCGGAATCTCCAGCACCTGGGCGCATTCTCGGTACGTCAGGCCGTGCAGTTCGCACAGCACCACGACATCGGCGTGGTGCGGGCCGAGGCCGTCGAGCGCCGTCTGAAGCTTATCGTTCAGTTCGCCCCGCACGGCGGCCTGCTGCGGATCGGAACGCCAGTCGCGCGCCTCGATCTCCTGCTCCTCCAGCGGCACACTGTCGGTACGGGACCGCTGACAGTGCCGCAGACAGTGGTTTACGGCGATGCGGTAGACCCAGGTTCCGAGGGCGGAATCACCCCGAAACTGACCGAGGCTGCGGTAGAGGTCGCAGAAGATCTCCTGCGTCACATCCTCCGCATCGGACGGATTGGGCACATAGCGGCGCACCAGACGGTGGACCCGTGTGCCGTAGACGTCCAGGAACTCGGCGAAGGCTTTGCGTTCGCCCTGCCGGATCCGGCGCACCATCTGCATCTCGTTTTGCTGCATGGAATTTCGCTCCCTGAAAGAGAAGCCGCCCATTCCAGAATTCAGATCTGGCGTCGAATGCGGCGTTCAGTAGGTTGGGTACAGAGGGGGCGGTAAAAGTTCACGTGAGGTGAAAATAGGGAAGATGGGCGGGCGGCGTTAAAGAGGTTTGCGCATGAGGCGGTGTTCGATATTGCAGTCGAGGAAGATGCCGCCTTCGGCGGCGTAGCCGAGTTTCTCGTAGAAGGGCAGGGCGTGGACCTGGGCTTCGAGAATGAGTTCGGTATAGCCCAGAATGCGGGCGGCCTGTTCGACGCGGCGCATCAGCAGCGCGCCGACTCCGCGCCCGCGATGTGCGCGCAGCACGGCGACACGCCCGATCTTGCCGGTGCCGTGGCCCTTGTCGATCAGCCGGGCCGTGCCGACTATGCCGGAGGAAGTGGGATCGCCGGAGAGACGGGCGAGGAAATGCGCGGCGGCAGCATCGTAAGCATCCAGTTCCTCTTCCGGGGGAACCGCCTGCTCCTCGACAAAAACGGTCATGCGAATGGCGAAGACGGCCTCGCGCTCGGCAGACGTCGTCACCGGCGCGGCCTCATAGGGGAGAGAGGTTTCGGGTGTGTGGCTCATGTTATTGTGTTTCTCTGCCGCAGAGGATGTTTCCTGCCGGGAAACACAGCAGGAGGCCGGAATCGTAGAAGGGAAGTAGAGAGCGAAAGTGCAGGGGAGGAGGCCGCAGATGCAGGAAGTTCCAGAGCAGGAGACGCGGGAAGCGCAGACAGATTCCGTCTCGGGTTCCACCCTGCAGGCGCTGGGCAGCGACGATCCGGAGATTCGGGCCAGCGCCTTCAATGCGACGCTGAGTCTGCTGTTTCGCCTCAACAGCCTGACGCAGAAGCGGCAGACACTGGAGCAGATCGACCGGGAAGCCGCCCTGATCCAGTTGCCGGTGGCAGAGGCTCTGCAGAGCGAAGATGCCTGGACACGCAGCCGCGCGGGCGGGATCATGAACGGACTGCTGGCGACGCTGCAGGAGGCAGTCCGGAAAAAACAGCGTGTCGAGCAGATGATAGAACAGCTGCGCGAGGAGGTGGAGACGGCCCGGCGGGTGCGGCGCGGAAAGAGAGTGCGCGCCGCACTGTTGTTGGCTGCGGCTCTCCTGGTCTTCTTTACTCAGGGCACGCATATCGTAATGTTCTGGTGGCTGTTGTTTCCCTTGAGCGGTCTGTGGGCCGTGGACCGGTCGCGCGGACACGCCGGGGTCCAGCGGCTGAGCGAGGCGTGGGATCCGCGTGCGGTCGGAGTGCTGGCGATCACAGCGCGGGAGCACGACGTCCATCTTAGCCATCAGGCGCAGCAGGCGCTCGTCAAGCTGCTGCCGCGTGTCCGCGCCTCCGACGGGGCCTATGTCGATGCGGAGGGAATGAAGGCGCTCATCGATCTGCTGCGGGAGGGAGACGATTTCGATGCGCTGCGTCTGGCATTGCTGCAGGCTCTCGAACAGATCGGGGACGAACGCGCGATCCCTGTGGTGACGGGGCTGCGGGATTCACCGCGTGTCCGCCTCGAAGTGCGGCAGGCGGCGGCAGAGTGTCTGCCCGCCCTGGAGAACCGGATCCGTCTCGCACGCGAGAGCGCTACCCTGCTGAGGGCCAGCAGCAGCCTGAGTCCTGCAGAGGCCTCCTCTACACTACTTCGCCCTGCTTCCGATGCAAACGCCTCCCTCGACAATCTGCTCCGTCCGGTCGATAACCGGGCTGCAGCGTCTGCCGCCCAGGCAGAAACGACCGATCCACCGCTTTTTTCCGTCCCACTCCCCTCGGAAGCCGTTTCTGATGACACCACCCTGCGTTCCGGCACGTCTCTATCCTGAATAACCGATTCAGACATGCCCCTCCCAGCAGGCTCGGTGCCGCCGCTTTTTACCCGTTTTGCGGAGTGAACTGCCCGCCTTGCTGCTAAAGAAAGGTCAATATGCAGAACTCTGGCCGCTCCCCGTCTTCCGTTCGGCGCACCGCGCTCGTCAGCCTC
>JAYTGR010000133.1:0-7036 GCA_043733205.1 Chthonomonadaceae bacterium | reverse complement strand
TGTTCCTCCGGAAAAATGTGTGTTAGCGCTTACATTTTACCGAACAGGGAGCCGAAACGGTCTTGTTTTGTCAAATCTAAATGTGAGGGGTAGTCAGCTGATCGAGGTAATTCGCGGCAGGATCGTTCGTGAAGAAAAACTGATTTAGAGAACTGCGACCGACTGGAAAGAATTGCCCTGCTCGCCTCAACTGTGTTCCTCTTCGCCGGGAACTTCCCAGGGGCTGTCACGCATGGAGATGATTTCGATGGCTTGACCGCCGGGGGCTTCGAGGTAGAAACTGCGACTGTGGTCGCGGTGGGCTTTGATCTCCTTGCCAAGTGCGGCGGCGAGGCGTTCGAGTTCCGCGGTGTCGACGCGCCATGCCAGATGATTGGGATGCTGATCGGATTTCACGAAGGCGAGTTTTGTGCCGTTGGCTTCGATGAAAGCCCAGCTCGCGTCCTGGTGGAGGACTTTCACGCCGGGCAGGGTGCGCTCGTACCAGGCGACGGCTTCTGCGATGTCGGGAACCTGCTGCGCGACGTGATCGAAATGGTAAGCCATGGGGATGATCTCCTGTAGGTTTAGGGTTGATAGGCGGTTATGATGCTCCCCTCTCTCTACGCAGGAGGGGGCTGTGAGATGCGCAGGGAGAAGGATCCATGGCTGAAACCGCTGCTACTCGAAGCGGAGAGACGGCTGAATTTCTCCACGCGCCTCGCGGTGAAGATAAGTATGGAGAGCCTCGCAGAGCAGAACTTGCGGAGACGAGAAGGCGTGGTTTACGAGTGCATCGGGCGTCTCCCAGCGGAAGGCGGCGCAGTCGAAGGTCTGCGGAAGGGCATGCGGATCGCCTGGACGGGCGTCGAATCCGTAAAGGGCGATGCGGTGATGGGTGACGGCATGTTTGATGCGTCCGACTTTCGCGCCGATCTCGACTTCGAGGCCGACCACTTCCTGCGCGGCGCGGGCGGCGCCTTCGGCGGGGGTTTCGCTCGAATCGCAGACCACACGGGGAAACTCCCAGAGGCCGCCCCACAGACCATGCAGAGGGCGCTGCGCGATAAGAAAGCGGCCAAAACTGTCGCGGATCAGGGCGGCGCTGTGCGTTTCGGCGATTGTGGCACGGCCGGGCGGGAACTCCGGCAGTACACTCGGATCGGCGCTGTTTCCCGCCGCACAGTCGGCCAGGAGCGGACAGCGTTCGCATTTCGGATCGGCGGGAGAGCAGACCAGCGCACCCAGCTCCATCAGTCCCTGGTTGAAATCGCCTGGATGCTCTGCCGGCACCAGCTGCTCCGCCAGAGACCAGAGGGCAGCCTGATTGGCCGCCGATTTCGGATCGCCGCACAGCCCGAAGAGCCGGCTCAGGACACGGATGACGTTGGCATCGACCAGAGGACGCGGCACCTGAAACGCGATCGACAGGATCGCCCCCGAGGTATACCGACCGATACCCGGCAGGGTTTCGATTTCCGATGCGGTCCGGGGAAGCTCTCCGCCAAATTGCTCCGTGACCACCTGCGCGGCGCGGTGCAGATTGCGGGCGCGGGCGTAGTAGCCGAGCCCCGCCCAGTACTTCAAAACCTCCTCTATCGGAGCCACCGCCAGCGCTTTTACGGTTGGAAATCGCTCCAGAAACCTCAGAAAGAACGGAATCACCGTCGCCACCTGCGTCTGCTGCAGCATGATCTCCGAAACCCAGACCGCATAGGGAGTCGCGCCACGCCAGGGCAGATCACGCTTGTGCGCCCGATACCAGGCGGTCAGCCTCTCTACGACACGCGCCTTCTGCTCCGCATCCACCACAGGAAGTACAGACATCCGTTCCTCACTTTCGGCGGCATTGTAGCACAATCATCGCCGAAAAGAAAGCGCAGAAGCCAGCGCAGGGGTTGCGCCGGCCGCGTCTCCGTGCTACAATGGAACAAGACTCAGAGAACAGCAGACGAAACAGCCCTGGCCGCGTATCAAGGAGGAACAGTCCATGCCGGACATACCCCTCGTTTCCGAATCCGCAGAGGGGATCCTTTTCGGCCGCATGCCGCTTTTGCGTCGGCTGTGGGCTTAAGAAAGAGAGAGATCGTTTTGTATCGTGGAGTCATCGAACGTTACCGGGCGCTGCTGCCCGTCTCGGAAAACACCCCTGTCGTTACGCTCTGCGAGGGGAATACTCCGCTGATCCCCCTGCCCCGGTTGGCAGCGGCGATCAGTCCGTTTCTGACGCTCTATGCGAAGTACGAAGGGCTGAACCCTACCGGCTCCTTCAAGGACCGGGGCATGACGATGGCGGTAACCAAGGCGCTCGAAGCGGGCCAGCAGACCGTCATGTGCGCTTCGACCGGCAACACTTCCGCTGCGGCCGCAGCCTATGCAGCCCGCGCGGGAATGGGCTGTTACGTGCTCATCCCCGAGGGCAAGATCGCGCTCGGCAAACTGTCGCAGGCGCTGATTCATGGCGCGAAAGTGCTTGCCATTGCCGGGAACTTCGACGAGGCGCTGTGTCTGGTGCGCGAGATCTGCGCTGCCCATCCTATCGCACTGGTCAACTCCGTGAACCCAGTCCGGATCGAGGGACAGAAGACCGCCGCCTTCGAAGTCGTCGATGCTCTGGGCGACGCGCCCGATTTCCACGCGCTTCCGGTCGGCAATGCCGGCAACATCACCGCCTACTGGCGCGGTTATCAGGAATACTATACGCTCGGAAAATCGACGCAGCGGCCCAAAATGCTTGGGTTCCAGGCGGCAGGTGCGGCCCCTATCGTGACAGGTGTCAGGGTTCTCGATCCCGACACGATCGCGACCGCCATTCGAATCGGCAATCCGGCAGGCTGGCATGGCGCTGTCGCCGCGCGGGACGAATCGGGGGGACGGATCGACTCCGTCACCGATACCGAGATTTTGGAAGCCTATCAGATGCTCCCGGCGCTCGAAGGGATCTTCGCCGAACCGGCCTGTGCGGCACCGATCGCAGGACTGCGCAAACTCGCCGCGCAGGGCTATTTTACCAAACCCTGCACCGGTGTCCTGACACTGACGGGGCATGGCCTGAAAGACCCCGACATCGCCGTTCAGCAGGCCGCGCACCAGCCCATCGCCATCCCGGCCACCCGCGAGGCGGTCCTTCACGCCATAGGATATTAAGGAGACGTCATGCAGCCCGCTTACGTTAAGAAATATTTTCTAACCGCGCTGAACGCCACGCCTGAAGTGCTGGAAGCGTTCCTGAAGCCCCTCTCCGCCGACGATCCGCGCTGGGATCTCCGCCCCGATCCGGAACGTTTTACGCTGCGCGAAATCGTGGCGCACCTCGCCGATTGGGATCCGATCTTCACCGGCCGTATGGAACAGACCGTGAAAGAGGAACTGCCCTTCATTCCCGATAGGGATGAGGGACAGGCGGCGCTCGATCACGACTATGCCCATCAGGATCCGCACGCGGCACTGGCCCGATTCCGCACGGCCCGTGCCGCGCTGGTCGTCTTTCTCAGCGGCCTGACGGATGCCGACTGGGGCCGCGTCGCCGTAAAAGAGATGCATGGCCCCGTGACCCTGGAGCGGCAAGCCATACTGATTCTGGCACACGACGGCTACCACATGGAGCAGGTCGTGCAGTGGCTGGAACCCATGAAGTAGACGGAAGTGAGGAGACAGCGTGAATAGAGAGAACGTCGAGCCTCTCAGTCCCACACAGTTTCTGCTGCTGCTGCACAGCGTCCCACATCTGGGGGAAAGATCGCTGGCTGATCTGCTGCGTCTGCTCGCGCAACGCCGCTCCTCTCCGCATGCTTTCCTGGAACTCGCCCCAGACGCTCTGATTCGAGACTACGACCTGCCTGCCCGCGTCGCAGAGTATCTGCACGCTAACCGCGCCGCTCTGCTGGCAAAAAGCGGGGAGCTGCTGCGGGCCGTACGTCTGCATCCGCTCCATCTGCTCTCCACCGAAAGCGCCGGGTATCCCGCCCGCCTGGAGCGTTTCGATGCCACGCCTCCGCCGCTCCTCTTTGCGCTGGGCCATCTCGGCCTGATCGATCCGCCTCTGCCGACCCGGTTTACGTTTACGATCGCGGTTTCCAATGGGGCGGCGCCTGCGATCCTGAACCGACAGGACGAGATCGCAGCCGGCCTGGTGGAAGCAGGCGGTGTGCCTGTCGCCGGCCACGACCGGGCCGCCTACAAACGCCTGGCGCTGGCGGCGCAGCGCCGTAACCGCTCGACACTCTACGTCTTCGACCGGGGACTGCGCGAGGCGCTCGGTCCCGATTTCGACCGCCCGCCTTTCTCCGCCGCCCGTATTCGGGACGCTGTCTTCGAAGTCGAACGCGATCTGGCTCTCTCCCCTTTTCGGCTGGACGATCATGGCCTGGGAGCGAACAATCGCCGCCGCGACGCACTGGTGTTCGCGCTTTCGGATCTGGTCATCGCGCTGGACGTGCGGGCGGGCGGCATGATGATGCAGGAGTGCCTGCGCGCACGTAACCAGGGCCGCCCGGTCTATATCGCAGCCGAAGGGCGCGATGGAAACGACGCTTTGCGAACAGCCGGATGCCCTGCCCTGCCTTCCGTTCCGGACTGGCAGGCGCTGATGACCGCAGGCTTCTCACCACAGCAGGAAAGCGAGGGAACTTATGCGCCAGGAAAACACTGACAGCAGCGCTCCAGCCAAAAACCCTGTCTTGGCTCTGCCGGACGCTGTCGGGCTGACGATGGGCGCAGAAGACCGCGCACGCGTCATCAACCAGACGATGGAAGTCGCGGCGCAGGAGCTGGGACTGAGCCGGCTGGCTGCCCTGAGCTATATACCGGAGGAGAGTCAGCTGCGCGGCGGGGCGGTCTTCGGGATCGAGGCGGAGCAGATGCGGAACTGGCGCTGGTCGGTCGGTGATTTCGCCGGGGCAGAACGCGCGATACGCACCGGCCAGATCGTGGTGCAGTCCGATTCCACCGGATTTCCCTCCGACCTCGCACGTCATTTTATGGGCGAAATCGTGCTGGTTCCCCTGATACTGGCAGGGCGCGTCCTGGCCGTGCTGGCAGGCCAGCTGCTTCCCGGCACGGCGGCGCGTTCTTCCGCCTGGCAGGCACAGGCCGCCGAGACCGCTGTGCGCACAGCGCTGATGGTAGAGCTGCTGCGCCTCAGCGTCGCGTATCTGGACGAACAGAACCTGCGCCAATCGAGCCGAGTGATCGCAGCGGCTATTCTGGAAGGGCATCCGCTGAGTGAAGTCGCCACGCTGATCACCGAGGCTGTTGCGGTCCGCCTGCGCGTCAAACGCGTCGGCCTGTTCATCCGCGATCGTGACGGCATGCTTCGCCCCGCCTCCCTCCGCAACGTCTCGGTGGCTTATGCCGACGGCATCGCCCGCCTCCGCCGCCCGACCCCGGCGTTCAAACGCTCCGTCGCGACCGGTCTGCCCTACTACGCCCGCAATATTCAGGGAGACCCGCAGCTGGACCCCGAACTGCGCGCACTGTTTCAGCGCGAAGATATCACCACGCTGCTGCTCGCCGTGATGCAGCAGGGGGAGACCTCGACAGGTACGCTGGTGGTCTATCCGTGCGCCGAACGCCAGTTCACCCCCGCAGAGATCGCTCTGTTTCAGAGTTTCACCGATCAGGCCGCGCTCGCCGTCGCCATGACGCAGCAGATGGAACAGCAGCGTGAGATGGCGATGAGCGAGGAGCGCAATCGTCTGGCGCGGGAGATGCACGACACCGTCGCGCAGTCGCTGACCGGACTCATCCTTCAGATAGAGACCGCAAAAACCAGTGTGGAGACAGGCGACTTGACCGCCGCCAGGGAGCTGCTGGGAACGGCGCGCGTGCAGGCCAAACGTGCCCTGGAAGACACACGGCGCGCCGTTCAGGGTCTCGCCCCTGCTTCCCTGGAGCGTCTCACCGCTGCCAAGGCGATTGCAGAGGAGGCGCGCCATTTCGAATCCGAAACCGGGATTCCGGCGCTCTTCATTCAGACTGGCGACGAACACTCGCTTCTGCCGGAACAGCAGACCGCTCTGCTGCGGATCGCCCAGGAGGCGCTGACAAACGCCCGCAGACATGCGGAGGCGCAGCGTGTGCGGGTCGGTCTGCAGTTTGGGCCGGACTGCGTCTCTCTCATCGTCGAGGACGACGGCATCGGTTTCGATGTGGATGCGGCGATTACGCCGGGGCCGCAGGGAGGATACGGCCTCTTTGGGATGCGCGAGCGCGCGCGCCTGCTGGACGGGGAGATGGAGATCGAAAGCCCTCCAGGATGGGGAACGCGACTGCGGGCTGTCCTGCCCTATCGCCCCGCCTCTCCTTTGGGCACGGCACGCGCTGTCCCCACGCAGACCACTGCGGCGGCGGCTCCTAATGCCGCGCGCCCTGCTCTTGGTGCGGCTGTCCGCCCCGCCCCGGCGCGTAATGCACTGCGTGTGCTGCTTGCCGACGACCACGACATTACCCGGCAGGGCGTGCGGTCGATGCTGGAGGCAAGCGGCGAGATCGTGGTTATCGGGGAGGCGTTGGATGGCGCACAGGCCGTGGCGCAGGCGCGCACCCTGCGCCCGGATGTCGTGCTGATGGATATTCAGATGCCGCTGATGGACGGACTGGAGGCGACCCGCGTGCTGCATACCGAAATGCCGGATCTGCCCGTCGTCATCCTTACGACATTTCAGACTGCGGAATCGGTCGCAGAGGCGCTGGGCGCCGGAGCAAAAGGTTATATGCTGAAGGACGCCGATGCTGCCGATCTGATTGCCGCCGTTCGGGCCGCACACCGCGGCGAAGCGCTGCTGGCGCCCGCCGTAGCCGACCGTCTCGCCGCACTGGCCACTTTGCAGTTCGCCGGGCCAGCTGGCCCGGATACCCTCAATGACCGCGAGCAGGAGATCCTGCAGCTCCTGGCACGGGGCGCGCGGAACAAAGAGATTGCGGCGCAGCTCTTCCTGTCCATCAAGACCGTCGAGTATCATATGGCGCATCTTTTCCACAAACTCGGCGTCTCGAACCGCACCGAGGCCGCCCGTGTCGCCACGGAACGCGGCCTTGTCTTCCCAGAAATGCGCTC
>JAYTGR010000132.1:0-2503 GCA_043733205.1 Chthonomonadaceae bacterium | reverse complement strand
TGAGGTAGGGATGGCCAGCCGTCCATTCGCCGATCCTGACGATCTGCGCCTCTTGCTGGGCGTGTGTACCGCATAAGCCCTTTGCCAGGGGCAGCATTTCGTCGGGCGTGAAGTCGCGCAGAGTGATGCGCTTTCCTATGTTGAAAGGAGTGGTACGGGGGTCGCGGATCAGATCTGCGGGGGTTGCAACCCCCGCGAGGCAGAAGGTCAGACGCACCGCGTTCGCCTCTGTAGCCCGCAGGTTGTAGAGCGCCCGGATCATGGCGAAGAACCCGTCGGAAGAGAAGTGAAGCTTCCGCACACTCTCGATCTCGTCTACAAATACCACCATCGGCGCGTGCAGGCAAGGCAGGACGAGGTCACGCACGGCGAGGAACCAGCGCTGTGCGCCGCTATAGCGGGTGTGCGCCTCCCAAAAGGCGTCCGCCTCGTCTTCGATGCCGAGAGCGCGAACCAGGTCGGCGAGCAGTTTACCGTACCACTGCTCTTCGGTGGGGGTATCGCCGAACGTGCTAAGGTCCAGGACGGCAGTGAGGCGTCCAGCCTCCCCTAGTCGCCGCGCCGCCCGCACGATAAGGGAAGACTTGCCTACCTGCCGAGTGTCCAGCACATAGCAGTAGTCGTCTGCGAGGAGCGCCGTCAGCAGTTCCGCGTCCGCGTGTCGCGTGACATAAGAGAGGGCTGTGCCGGACAGGGTGCCTCCGACAACAAAATAAGGATCGGGTTGCTCGTAAGCCATGTCTCTCCTGGAGAAGACGATCGGTGAAAAGGCGATCGGTCGGAACGGACATTTCGAGGTCAGGGCAGGCGCCGCGTAAAGTAGCGGGTATACAGGCCGCAGCGCGGATGGGCCTCGTCGACGGAGTCGCCTGCGAGGACGCCAGCGCTGCGGAGGCGGAAGAAACCCGCTTCCGAACAGGAACGACGGTCCAGCACGGCATGGAGGTCGGCGCACAGTCCGTCGTCGGCGGAGAGCAGGCGCAATATGCCTTCCAGATGATCTCGATACGGGCCGTCCGTGCGAACAGCCAGGTCGGTGAACGTATCGACATCCAGCTCTCGATCCCGAATCTCCTGCAATCCTCGTGCCAGCAGATAGGGGTGCCCGCCCAGCAGTTCGCGCAGGCGACGCCGATCTGTCTCGGTCCAGTTCGGCAGCTCATAACGGCTCTCGATGTCGGCGCTCTGGTTGGCATCGAAGTCTTCCAGGGGGATGCGCGCTCCAACATTGAACGGGGACTGGCTGAGGTCGCGGATATAAAGGTGCGCTTCGGTCGCAGCAGCGATCAGGACCGTCAATCGGTGCCATGGCACGTCCGGCTCGGTGGCGCGTCGTGTATGGAGCCCGCGCAGCAGTGCGAAGAACTCGTTGTAGTAGCTGGTCTTGAAGAGCCGATCTACGCCATCGAGCGCCCAGAGCACGGGCGTTTGCGTTTGTGCCAGTATCCGTCGGCGCAGGAAGCGCTCCATGTTGCCGTTCGCGCCCAGATGGGGCTTCCAGTCCGTCTCGGGTACAAACTCCTGGCCCGCCTGTTCCGCCAGCAGGGCGAGCAGGCGCAGGGAGAAATCGTCGCGCGAATCCACGTCCTGCGGAGAGAGCTGTTCGCAGTCGATGTGGTAGACGGTACGGTCGGCCTGGCGTGCGAACTGCAGTCCCCGCGCCAGCAGGGAAGATTTCCCGGTCTGTCTGGCTCCCTTGATAAGAACGATGCTCTCCTGCCGTGCGAGCGCTGCGCAGAGAGCCTGATCCGCATCCCGCACGACGTAGAATGGCGAGCCTAACGGCACCGTTCCCCCGGTGGGGCCGGACTGCATCTCCAGGGAAGGAGCCGTGTCCGGAAGCGCGGCCGGAATTCGGCTCGGAAGCGGGCGCAGAGGGAGAACCGAGGTTTCTTCCTGCACACGTGCCACGGCCATCCGCAGCTTGCGTTCGTAACCTTCCCGGAATGGAACGATCCAGGCATCGTCCCATCCGGCGAGCAGGGTCTCTTCCGATAGGCGGCGGGCAAGCTCAAGCGAGAGAACATCCCCGCGTTTGCATGCCGCTTCGAACCGCAGCGTATTGGCCTGGGCGGGGCGGAGTTCCAGGCGCACTGCGCCGATCCTCGACTCGAGACAGCCCGCCTCAGCCTCCAACTGTTGCCGTAAATATCTGAGGCTCTGCCGCAGATTCGAGGCCGGATCGTCGGTGGGAATGCCGCTCCAGAAATCCGCTGCGAGCTTCTTTGTCTCTACCCACTGTCCGGCACGCAGGGCGAGATAGGCCAGGAGCCGCTCCCCCTTACGCTTATGCAGCCCGGCAATGGGCTGCCCATAGCGGCGCGCCTCGAAGGCGCCGAACAGGCGGAACTCCAGCGGCGTCGTTTCCGGCATATTCTCTCCCATGTCCGCTCCCTTGCTGCTCTGTGCAATACGCTATTGTACCCCTGTGACCACGCCTGCGGACACGACGTACAACCCGTCACGCAAAATTCATGGCGTGGTCACACCGCAGTCATTCCCC
>JAYTGR010000131.1:0-17620 GCA_043733205.1 Chthonomonadaceae bacterium | reverse complement strand
CGATCAGCGTCATTCCGGGGACGCAGGCGAACAGCACCGCCGCGTTGTTGCTGAGCGTATAAGAGTGCAGTATCGCCACCCATGTCAGCGCGATTTGAAGATTGCGCGAAGGAGATTCCGCCGCGACAACGCCCTGTCCGAACAGCAGGCTGAGCAGAAAGAAAAAGCCCAGGAGAGTCAGCAGCGGAACCTGCAGGCCGCGCAGGGAGATCCCCCGCACTCGCAGAAAGTAACTGGCACAATAGCCGCCGGTCGCCAGGACATAAGTCAGAATGGCGAAACCGGAGTCTTCCAGGCCAAAATTGACAGCGTAGAGTGCGGCGAGCGTGACGAGAGCGCCGGCGATGTAGAGCCACGGGCTGACCGCACTGTCGGCCTCGATGCCGCTGCGGTTCGCGTCACTGCGCATGGAAACCGTGATTCGGCCGGTTTCGGAATGTTCGCGGCCATCCGGCGCCGGGGACCGGGGTTCAAATGCGGTCATTGGAGATACCCTCGATTCGCAGCTCCTTTTCGGCGTTCGCTCCCATCGTCAAAGGATGGGAGCCGACGGCAAGCAGCTCCGTAAAAAACCGTTCTCTGTCCGCCTGCCGCCGTCGGCCCATGTCAAACGTGGACGGATCCAGATAGACGACGGAGACGTCGGCGCCGGTCGCCGTGTAGTGTGCGAGCGCTTCAGGCAGGCCGCTCTCTGTCTGTGAGGTCAGGACGATCAGGCGTGTCCCGGCCGTCAGTTCGCCGGTCTGCTTCAGCAGTTCCGGCAGCCGCATCGCCGACTCCGCTTCCACGCGGGCCAGGACATCCAGCAGCAGATGCAGATGCTCCTGTCCCCGCCCGGTCAGGACGGCAGGATAGCCCTTTAATGCGGGAATGGGGGGCAGCAGGAGACGGACTTCTGCGCCCTGCTGTACGGCCTGCTGCGCCAGATTCGCCGCCAGGCGCACCGCGTATTCGAGTGAAGTCTGCGTTCCTGTGCCTATATCCGTTCCGCGCATCAGGTCCAGCACCAGCACGAGATGCTGCGAAAGGGTCTCTTCGAACTCGATTACCGTCAGATTGCCTGTCCGTGCCGTCTGCCGCCAGTGAATATGCCGGAGCGAGTCGCCTGCGGCATAGGCGCGCACTCCATCGGGCTCCACGCTGGAGCCGCGAAGCATGGCGGAGGTCGCCTCCTGCCATCCGTACCGTTCGGCGCCCAGCGCCGGCAGGCGAACAGGAGGACCGGGCGTGGGATAGACCACCAGTTCCCCGGCGGTCTGTACGCGGCGTGTAAACGCAAAGACGCCCAGCGGATCCATTGCCGTCACCTCGAAGCCTGCAGCCTGATAGACACCTCGGCGCAGAAAAAGGACAGACTGGTATACGCGGGTCGTATCCTTTGCTGCGACATTAAAGAGGGGCGTCTCTGCGCGAACAGGAGTAATCCAGGCCGGGAAAGCTTCGTGAATGGTGAGAAAAAACCGGGCAACAGGAGAGGAGTTCTCGACAGTATAACTGACCGCACTCTCCTCGCCCGCCCACGCATCCGAAGGCATTTCCCGCCGAAACGTCAGGCCGCTCAAAGCATACCAGCCCAGCCCATAGGAGATCATGGGCAGGGTCAGCAGAATGGCGGACATATAGTAGAGATGCTCGGCGTTCAGCAGGCTGGCGACTACCAGAAGACATAACGCGCCGAATCCTAAAAAGATCCATTTATGGTACTGCACGGTCTCTTCTCCATTCAGAAAAAACGGACAGAAGGCGCTGGCGGCAGCGTCTCCTATGCCGGCAGGACAGAGGGGATCAGCGGCGGGACTGAATGCCGTCGGGAACACGGCAGCGCGCGAGGGCTTCGGCCACACAGGCAGCGGCCGTAACGCCGCGCACGCGATGCTCCGGGCGAACGATCAGTCGATGTGCCAGAATGATGGGGGCCAGCGCTTTGACATCGTCGGGCGTCACATAGTCCCGATTGTGGATCGCGGCCCAGGCCTGACTCGCATAGTGCAGGCTGAGCGAACCGCGTGGACTGGCGCCCAGCGAAACGGTCGGGAGCTGCCGGGTCGCCGTCACGATGTCCAGAATATAGTCCTGGATCGGCTCGCTGACATAGACATCGCGGATATCCGACTGCATCGCCAGGATCTCCGGCGCGCTGACCACGGCGCCGATGCTGTCGACCGGTTTGATATGCCGCTGACCGATGAGGATCTGTTTCTCCGCTTCCCTGGTGGGATAGCCGATGGTGATGCGCCCGGTAAAGCGATCCAGCTGCGCTTCCGGCAGGGGATAGGTGCCTGTGATTTCGATGTTGTTCTGGGTGGCGATGACGAAAAACGGCGAGGGCAGCGGCTGCGCCGTGCCATCGATCGTCACCTGGCGCTCTTCCATACACTCCAGGAGCGCAGCCTGCGTTTTCGGGGTCGTACGGTTGATCTCGTCGGCCAGCACGATGTTGGCGAAGACCGGGCCGGGCCGCACCTCGAACTCACCCGACTTCTGGTTGTAGATAGAGGAGCCCGTGATGTCGGAAGGCAGCATATCGGGCGTAAATTGAATACGTTTGAAAGAGAGACCGAGTGCCCGCGCCAGAGCTTTCGCCAGTGTAGTCTTTCCGACGCCTGGAATATCTTCGATCAGCAGATGCCCGTTGGAGAGCAGCACCGCGAGGGCCAGCTCCACCGTCTCCTGTTTGCCCACGATGGCGGTTTCGACCGCCTCAGCAATCCGTTGCGCCGTTTGCGCCAGTTCAGAAGAGTTCACGCAGTTCCTCAGGGAGAATCCGCCGGAAATACGGTTCTCGTGCGATGGGGCTTGTTTGGGTACGTCTCTCTATAATACGCGATTTAACTCTCAGATATTCCCGATTCTGGGCTTGTGGCGGCCTAAGAGGCAGAAGTTCCGTCCGTGAAGTCCTGGGGAACCATTACCTGGAGCGCGCGGGGGCGGATGCCGAACGTCAGCGGTGTCTTTTCTACGATCTCGCCATCTACCGTGACCTTCTGAATGGGGCTTGTCGTCAGGATGCCGCCCGTGGTATGAAACGTGGGGACTTCCACCAGGTCGCCCTGATGCCCGCCCGGAAGATGGAGCGCAAACTTCAGCAGTTCGAGGCGGCTGCGCGTTGCCAGGGCGTAGACAATCAACTTGCCGGTCGTGATAGCGGCGTCGGGGGCGAGTGGAAACGGCCCGGCATGAAATCTGCCGTTCCCGATCACGACCTGAATGGTATCGAATTCGAGGGTTCGTTCGGGAGTTACGAGTTTGGCGTGAAAGGGAACCAGACGGCGGATGGCGCGCCCCAGAGCGAACAGATAGACGAAGCGCCCGAACCGGCGTTTGGCGTCGTCGGTCAGCTCCTGAGCGATCAGGGTCGTCAGTCCTGCCGTAGCGACGGTGAGAAAATGGTCGCTGCCGGCGAACCCGACATCGACTCCCAGCACCTTGCCGGATCCGATGACTTCGCAGGCGGACTCCACATCGGCACGAATGCAGAGATCGCGGGCAAACTGGTTGCCCGTTCCCAGCGGGAGGACGCCCATGACCGAGCGGCTGCCGATAAAATGACGCGCTGCGGAGCCCAGCGTGCCGTCACCGCCGCCGATGATAACCAGCGGAATCCCGGACGCAAGGGCGTCCTTCGTCGCCTTGAGCAGGCGTTTGGGATCGGTCACCGGAATCGCCTTCTCGATCACGATACCGTGTTTCGGCAGCGCAGCGAGAACCTGCGGATACCACTCTTTCCCACGGCGTGAATGGGTATTGACAATGACGATCGCTCGCTTCGACTCCGCTTGCATGCTCCGTGTACTCCCTCATTTCCTAACCAAAGGCTGATTTTGCCTGCTATAGGGAACACGGAGCGAACAGTCAAAATGTTCCGGAAAGTTTGAAAGCGAGGGAGCAAAATCCCGATGGCTCGGTCTTGAGCGCCTATTTGGTGTTGCGCAGCATCTGGCGCATTTCGGCCTGATTGCCCGCAAACTGGATCGCAGCATCGGGCGAGATTAGTTTGGAATGGACCAGTTTTTCCAAAGCCTGATTCATGGTGTTCATGCCGAAGTGTCCGCCTTCGCGGATACAGTTGTAGAGATCGACAGTGTCACCTTCCTCCAGCTGCTTCTTGACTGTAGGAGAAGCGGTCATCACTTCGACAGCCGGGATACGTCCCTGGCCGTTGCTGCGATGCACCAGCCGCTGCGAAGTGACGCAGAGCAGGGAGGCCGACAGCTGCTGACAGACCTGCCGCTTCAGGTGCTGCGGAAAACTGTTTACGATCCGGTCGATGGTCGCCGCCGCCGAAGTGGTGTGCAGCGTGGTAATCACGAGGTGACCGATCTCTGCGGCCATCATCGCGACATCCATCGTCTCTTTGTCGCGCAGCTCACCGATGGCGATGACATCCGGCGACTGCCGGGTGACGCTGCGCAGCGCCGCCTGAAACGAGTGGGTATCCTGCCCGACCTCCCGCTGATGCACGACGCTCCTGCGATCCCTGAACAGGTATTCAATCGGCTCTTCGATAGTGAAGATATTGGCATACTTCTGGCGATTGACCTCTTCGATCAGGGCCGCAAGCGTGGTAGTCTTGCCAGAACCGGTAGGGCCTGTGATGATGATAAGACCCTGAGGCTCCAGAACCAGCTTCTTGAGAATGGGGGGCAGGGTCAGTTCGTCGATAGTGAACGGATGCAGCGGGATGATGCGCAGGGAAGCGCCTACGGTCCCACGCTGCATGAAAAGATTGGCGCGCACACGGGCAAGAGACGGAATGGAAAAAACAAGGTCGATCTCCTGACGCTTCTCAAGCTCTTTCATGCGGGCTTCGGGATCGTCCATCTCCAGCCCGATGTCATCCCCCTTGGGATCCTGCAGCAAGGTGTCACGGGCGGAACTGAACATGATCTCATACGCGAGTTCGCGGGTGGCGGCCGCGCTGATAATCGGCAGTTCCGTCAGCTGCATGCGGCCGTCTACGCGCAGAGCAGGCACAGCTCCAGCCTTGATGACGAGATCGGAAGCTTTATGTTTGATCGCAATTTCGAGGAGATCGTGGATACTATGCATATATAAATCCTTCACAGCCGGTGCGGGGCGCAGAAACCAGGGGGGCAAACCACACGGGACATACAGACATTTCTAACTGTTAAGACGGGCCGACACCCCGAAATGTTTCCCCTGCAATCGCTCTTTAACTGCCATCGTATTATAACTCACGATGCCCCGGTGCCGTTGTGAACAATATCACACTCTCCTATCGTCCCAGGGGGGGGGCTTCACCGGCTTACTCCTCCTGAGGCGTTCCCGGTGACGGTCACATCGGCGGTGAAAACCTGATTTATGCCGGTGCGTCCGTCGATCCAGAGAGGGTGAAAGATACCGTTGGCATCGGCCGCAAGACCGGCGGTATGTCCCGGCTGGATCGAGGTGCCGCGTACTCCGATAGGGAAGCGCTTCCTTCGTTCCGGCGTGTTCAGTGTGCTGACGGTCGTGACCTGCACGCTGGGCAGTCAGGCGCTGCCGCCATCGAGCGAGGCGCGAAAGCGCAGGTTCCAGCCCACTTGTTTTGGAGGCAGACCACGCGTATCGTACCAGCACACCCCCACGACCCCTGCGGACTGGACGGTTGTCGCCCGCACAGGAGCGGTCGCCTGTACCGATTCAGACTCCTCCTGTGCCCGATCGGGCTCTGCTCTGCGCACTCTTTTGCCTGTCGGGGTATTGGTCCCGGAGGGGTCTGCCAGCGTCGTATAGAGCAGCGTCCGGCTGCCGGCCGATTGACAAAGGTGAGCGCACCGTCAGAACCGTAGGCGAATGCCGGATCGGCATAGGTTTGAGGATTCGGGTTGTTGCGCGTCAGCGAGAGATGCCAGGTTTTGCCCCCATCCCGCGATGCATAGACAACGACTTTCGGGGCGGCGGCATCGTAAGGAAGCGGATTGCACATCGAGGCGGCCAGCAGCCAGTCGGCATGCAGAGGGTCGGCAGCCATCGTGACCTCACCGTGCGGAACACGCGGCCAGTCCTTGCTGACCTGCACGTTAGGGCCGACATGAATCTCTGCAGTGGATCGGCCCGTTGTCGGGGGAATGCGCGAGGAGAGGGAGCCTAAACTCAGACGTGTTCGAGGGTCTGTTCGAGGGCGGCGGGGGTCATGCGGCTCACGAGTTTGTTGAGCGCGTGGACATAGGCCTTGCCGCTGGCGACCACGATGTCGGTGTGTGTGCCCCGGCCGGTGTAGATGTCGTTGCCGCGCCGAATACGGATAGTCACATCGGCAAGCGCGTCGATGCCCTGAGTGACGGCCTGAATGTTGAATTCGATCAGGTCGTTTTCGATGCCTACGATGCGGTTGATGGCGCGGTAGACGGCGTCCACCGGGCCGGTGCCGTGGCAGGAGTCGATCAGTTCACGCCCCTGCGAATCACGGATGTTGACCGTGGCGGTCGGAACCAGCTTGTCGCCGCAGGAGACCTGGACATGCAGAAGCTCGAAGGTCTGATGCACGGCGCTGGTCTCGTCCTGAACGATCTTTTCCAGGTCTTCGTCGTAGACCTCTTTTTTGCGGTCGGCGACATCCAGGAAGCGCGTATAGATCTTTTCGATCTGCTCATCGGTGAAAGTGTAGCCCAGCACCTCCAGGCGATGCAGCAGTGCATGACGCCCCGAGCGCGCGGTCAGCACGATTTTGCTCTCATGGATGCCAACGTCCGCTGGATCGATGATCTCGTAGGTCGAGCGCTCTTTGAGTACGCCATCCTGGTGGATCCCGGAGGAGTGCGCAAAGGCGTTGGCTCCGACGATGGCTTTGTTCGGCTGCACCAGAATACCGGTCGAGGCGCTCACCATGCGGCTGGTACGATAGAGTTCCGGTGTAACGATGCCAGTTTCGCAGTCGTAGATGTCGTGGCGCGTCTTCATCGCCATGACGACCTCTTCCAGACTGGTGTTGCCGGCGCGCTCTCCGATCCCGTTGATCGTACACTCGATCTGTCGCGCGCCGTTGCGGACTCCCGCGAGGGAGTTCGCAGTCGCCATGCCCAGGTCGTTGTGGCAGTGGACGCTGATGACGGCCTTGTCGATGTTTTCCACATGCTCGATGACATAGGCGATCAGCGCACCGTACTCCTCGGGCGTGGTATAGCCAGTGGTGTCCGGGATGTTGATGATGCTGGCGCCCGCCGTGATGACGGCCCGAATCACCTCGCACAGATAGTCACGGTCCGCCCGGCCCGAGTCTTCGAGAAAATACTCGACCTCGGCGACCTGATTGCGGGCATGCTTCACGGCGGCGACGCCGCGCTCCATCGCCTGTTCGCGCGTCAGGTGCAGTTTGTGCTGCAGATGGCTGTCGGAGACGCCAAGGCCGGTATGAATGCGGGGATGAACCGCATCTTTGAGCGCTTCGGCGGCCGCATCGATGTCTTTCGGCACCGCGCGTGTCAGGCCGCAGACGACGGCGTTTTTGATGAGGCGGCTGATGCCCTGCACAGCCTGAAAATCGCCGGGGGAGGAGATCGGAAATCCCGCTTCGATCACATCCACGCCGAGCCGCTCAAGCTGCCGCGCAATCTCGAGTTTCTCCTCGACATTGAGGGACGCGCCCGGGGACTGTTCGCCGTCGCGCAGCGTGGTATCGAAGATGTAGATTCGGTTCGCCATCGATGTGCTCCTCTCAAAACTCTAAGAGACAAAACAGGCGAGAGAGTGCGAGGGACATTGTCCTTCGATTCTCTCGCCTGCGCGATTCTAGCCGCGCCAATCGACACGGGCGACACGCTCGTTGCCCTGCGTCTGCTCGGCCGTTTCCGTGACCTGCGTGGTCGTCTGCGGAATGCTGCTCTTGACCCAACTCATCATCGAGCGCAGTTCACGCCCGACCGTTTCGATCTGATGATTGCGGTCCTTATTCTCCAGTGCGCGGAAGACCGGCCGGTTGGCCTGGTTCTCCAGGATCCATTCGCGGGCGAATTCGCCGCTCTGGATCTGGCGCAGGGTCTCTTTCATGGTCTCGCGAACATGGTCGTCGATGATCTGCGGGCCGCGCGTCATATCGCCGAACTGGGCGGTGTCGGAGATGGAGTAGCGCATTCCGGCGATGCCGGACTCGTACATCAGATCGACGATCAGTTTCAGCTCATGCAGGCACTCGAAGTAGGCGATCTCCGGCTGATAGCCGGCATTGACCAGCGTTTCGAAGCCCGCTTTGACCAGCGCAGTCGCGCCGCCGCAAAGCACGGCCTGCTCGCCGAACAGGTCGGTTTCGGTCTCTTCCTGGAACGTGGTCTCCAGAACGCCTGCGCGGGTGCCGCCGATCGCTTTGGCATAGGCCAGAGCGATATTCTTAGCGTCGCCGGTATGGTTCTGGTGAATGGCGATCAGGCAGGGAACGCCCTTGCCTTCGGAGTAGACGCGGCGGACGAGATGGCCTGGACCCTTTGGAGCGGCCATGAAGACATCGATATGCGGGGGCGGTACGACCTGGCCGAAGTGGATGTTGAAACCATGCCCGAACGCGATGGCATTGCCGGGAACCAGGTTCGGCTCGATGCTCTCTTTATAGACCTTCGCCTGATACTCGTCGTTGACGAGTATCATGATGATGTCGGCCTGTTTGGAGGCTTCGGCGACGGTGAAAACCGGCAGGCCGTCACTCTCCGCCTTGTCCCAGGACTTACCGGGCCGCAGCCCGACGATCACGTCGATCCCGGACTCTTTCATATTCAGGGCATGCGCGTGTCCCTGGCTGCCATAGCCGATGACGGCGACTTTTTTGCCTTTGAGGATGTCCAGATCGGCATCGGTATCGTAGTAGACTTTTGCTGCCATAACGTCTTTGTTCTCCTTCTCTCGTCTTACATCTATCTTACTTGCCGGCCATTTCATCCGGATTAGAAACATTCCCCGTACGTTTCAGCCACGTATGAAAGCCGAAGCCAAGCGCCGCGCCCACCGTTACGAACAGAACCAGATTGACGGCGAGGCCTTTGACGCTGTCGAGGCCGTTTGCATCAGTGAGGGCATTGTAGACGCGCCAGAGCAGCCAGTTCAGGGTGCCGAGCAGGCCGAGCAGCAGACCGGCAAGGGCTCCCCTGCGCAGGCGCTGCCGACGGCTGCCGAGGGCTGCCCCGACGGCCAGCCCTGTGATAGGTCCTATCACCGCGAGCAGCACAAACAGCCGCTCGACCGCCGCTATGTCTATAATCTCACGCAGTTCTCCCATAAATCCTCACAAACGGTCCAGGGACGCTGTCCCTCTCCGCGTGCGGGGAGGGCTGGGGTGGGCTGCCAGCAAGCAGAGGCCGTTAACCCCCCTTAATCCCCCCGCAAGCGGAGGGAGACCAATGCAGGCCGCGCATCCTGCTCCCTCTCCGCTTGCGGGGAGGGCTGGGGTGGGGTTCCTCCCTCTCCGCTTGCGGGGAGGGGTTGCTCTCTCCGCGTGCGGGGAGGGCTGGGGCGGGGTTCCTCGGACTACTCGCTGTCGCGGCCGGAGCGGCTGGCGGTTTTCGCGCCGCGCGCCATGGCGATAATGCCGGTGCGCACGAGTTCGCGAATACCGTAGGACTCCAGCAGATGCGTGATCTTGTCCAGTTTGTCGGTGCCGCCGGTAACTTCGATGATGAACGTCTTGTCGCTCATATCGATGATGCGGCCGCGGAAGATCTCGACGATCTGCATGATTTCACTGCGGTCTTTGGGCTCGGCATTGACCTTGATGAGCGCGAGTTCGCGCTCGACAGCGGCGGTTTCGGTGTAGTCGACGACTTTGATGACTTCGACCAGTTTGTTGAGCTGCTTGGTGATCTGCTCCAGAACCCGGTGGTCGCCGCCAACCACGATGGTCATGCGGGAGATCTCCTCTTTGTCGGTCACGGAGACCGCCAGAGATTCGATGTTGTAGCCGCGGCGGGCGAACAGTCCGGCGACACGGGCCAGGACGCCGGCGTGGTTCTCTACCAGCGCCGTAATGGTATGCTGCTGCTGCAGCTGCGCCACTATGGAGTTACTCATCGAGTTGGTCATTCGTCTTAAATCCTCACCCGCCGCTTCCGGGAACAATGCCGGTTGGGGACGGTCCTGATGAAACATGGGTTGGCCGCCTAGAGATCGAACGGAGGCTTCGAGTCGTCGTCGTCGTCCGGATCGAGGAGATCGTCGTCCATATCGTCGAACGGATCCTCATCCGAAGCGGAGACGATCGGGCTGGTGATCTCGGAGAGCAGGTGCGCATCCGCCGCGATAAACACGCCGTTGACGCCGCCGAACCCCGGCCAGGCCATGACGGGCAGGGCGGTCGGGGCAACGCTGCGGTGGCCCTGTGCCTCGGCGTAGCCCAGACAGATGGCGTAGTCGAGATGCAGCAGATCGCGTGGGGAGAGCGGACAGGCGCTCAGCTGCTCCGAAAATCCGGCCGGGAGATCCCCGCTGCCGTGGTTGGCCTGAGCGTATTTCACGAACAGAGGCACGGCGCGCTGAAAATAGACATGAGACAGCGCCGGGCGCAGGATCTGCCGGAAATAGAGCCCGCTGCGAATCAGGCAGTGGTAGCCCCGCTGGTAGTAACGCCACAGGGCGTCGTGTTCGAGTTCTTCGATTTGCATGGTGTATATCAGCCTTCACCCTGTTCCCGTGCCCCCGCTTCCCGTGCTTTCCGATCGAACAGCACGGGAACAGGATGCGGCAGAGTTACGCTTCGGTCGCTTCCTGGGAAACGGAATTGATCACTTCGACATACTGCGCGAGAACGGCCTCTTCGTTCGAGAAGGACCACTCCGAACCATCGGCATGGACGCTGGCCTTGGTCGCTTCCAGGTCGGTTCGGACCATCATCTCGGCGACGGTCTGGCCGGAGGGGATCATCGGATAGACGTTCTCCTCGGTCGGGACGACGCAGTCGATGACGACCGGGCGATCCAGAACGCCCTTGGCCTTGATGAGAGCGTCCCGCAGTTCGGCGGGTGTCGTGGCCCGAAGGCCGACACCGCCATACGCCTCACATAGTTTAACAAAATCCGGCGACGCCTGCAAGTCTACCTGACTGTAGCGCTCCGAGTAGAACATCTCCTGCCACTGGCGGACCATCCCAAGCGTCCTGTTGTTGACGATCACGGTGATGACGGGCTGGGCGTAGACCGTGGCGGTCATCAGCTCCTGGGTCATCATCTGGAACGAGCCGTCGCCCGAGAGGCAGATGACGCGCTTGTCCGGATTGGCGAACTGCGCGCCGATGGCGGCGGGCAGTCCGAAGCCCATCGTGCCGAGGCCGCCGGAGGTGACCCACTGGCGCGGACGCCGGCATTTGAAATACTGCGCGGCCCACATCTGATGCTGACCGACGTCGGTCGCCATGATGCAGTCGTTGTCGAAGATCTCGCCGATCTGCTCGATGGCGTATTCGGCATAGAGCCTGCCGTCATCGGGATAGGTCAGCGGGAAGCGCCGTTTCCATTCGAGAATGGTGTCGTTCCATTCGTCTGCGGGGCGTGCCGCGACATGTTTGAGCAGTTCGGTCAGGATCGCCTTCACATCGCCGACGATCGGCACATCGGGCTGTATGACCTTGCCGATTTCAGCCGGATCGATGTCGATATGGATGATACGCGCGCCGGTGGCGAACTTATCCACATTGCCGGTCACACGGTCGTCGAAGCGCGCCCCGACTGCGATCAGCAGGTCGGACTGGTTCACGGCGTGGTTGGCGTAGGCGGTGCCATGCATGCCGAGCATGCCCATGCTGAGCGCGTGCATCTCGTCGATGGCGCCTTTGCCGAGCAGGGTGGTGGTCGTGAGAATATTGGTGAGTTCCGCCAGAGCGGTCACCTCGGCCTGCGCGCCGCTGGCGATCGCACCGCCGCCGACATAGAGGACCGGCCGCTTGGACTCGGCGATCAGCTGCGCGGCCTTGCGGATCTGCAGTTCCGGAATCCGTCCCTGCGGAGAGGCGGGCTTATAAGAGGGGATATTGACCTGTTTTGCGTAACTGGACGGCTCATACTCGATCTGATTCTTGCTCACGTCGAGCGGAATATCGACGAGGACGGGGCCGGGCCGGCCGGAACGGGCGATATAGAACGCTTCCGCCAGCACGCCTGCCAGATCTTCGACCTTTTTGACGAGGAAATTATGCTTGGTGATCGGCATGGTGATGCCGGTGATGTCGGCTTCCTGAAAGGCGTCTTTGCCGAGGGCGGAAGTGCGGACCTGGCCGGTGATGGCAACCATAGGAATGGAGTCCATGTACGCCGTCGCGATGCCTGTGACAAGGTTCGTCGCGCCGGGGCCGCTGGTGGCGAGGCAGACGCCGACTTTGCCGGTCGAGCGCGCGAAGCCGTCGGCCATGTGGGCCGCGCCCTGCTCATGCCGAACGAGAATATGCTTGATATCTTTGCAGTCGAAAATCGCGTCGTAGATAGGCAGCACGGCCCCGCCTGGGTAACCGAAAATGTGTGTGACTGCTTCCTGCCGCAGACAGTCCAGCAGAATTTGCGCTCCTGACAGTTTCGCCATTGAGAATTGCCTCCATAAGAATCGCCAAAAAAAACCCCGACGTCCGCAAGGGACGCGAGGCTGTTGCTCACGTGGTACCACCCTTGTAATCAGCACGCGTTGACGGGACGCGAACGATGGACTTCCGAAGACGTCCCACTGACCACTTGAAGCGCGATATCGGGCGCGACCCGGGAAACCTAATCAGGTGCGCGAAGGTCACCTTTTCAGCTGCCTGCTCAGAGGGGAGTTTCCGTGTCTGCTCTTACCGCCTCACACCACCCGGCGGCTCTCTGGAAAGCATCAGAACACGTACTGGCCTCGTCACTGCGTTGCAAATTCATTCGATTGAATAAAGTATAGCACGGGCATCGGAAGCGTGTCAATGCAGCGAACCAACTTTTTTTAAGCTTCAATGACTGGAACGGTCGTGAAGTGTAATCACAATCCGGCCGTCCGGCAGAAGAGGGCATTTTCCGGCGTCGTGGCAATAAACGTGATAACATCTCTCCGCATACCATTGTGCAGTGTTATTGCGTTAAATTTAAGGTAGAAACGATTTTTTTCAAGTTTGTATTTTGTGGGTGCTGTTTTCGGTAATCCTATTGTGAACAGTGCGTCGAAGAGCCGATGCTGCGAAACGGACAGGTCACGGACGTTAACCCCATTCACAGCAAGTGCCCTGGTCTGTTGCTCCGTCGAAAGGGAGCCGTAAAAGTGCAGGAAGGGATAACTGCGGAGAGCCTGGAGGATATGGCCGGTTCGTGTTTTACGAATGACAAGATGTCTTTGGGCCAGCACCTGTAACTGCTCCTGATTACAGACGCTCAATACCAGCAGATCTGCTCTATTTGGCAAGCGTCCGGAGAGCGCCTGCGCATCAAGAGAGTTCATTACTGCAGGGGGTGCCTCCAGACGTAGGTCCAGTCCTGCCGTCACTGTCGCTACCTCCAGGAGGCCACCGTGATATGTCATTTTATGGGCGAATGTGCGGGCGATCCATGTTAGAGCAACGTCTGCCATCCACGTAGGGTCTGGGTTGTAAATGTGAGTCGTTTGAGCGCTATTCAAATAACAATCGCAGAGAAAATCGAAGTCCGTCTGTGCAGCTATCTCCTGGAGTAAAACTGCTAAGCGGGATCGATCGATCCCGCTTTCACTCTTCAGTCTCTTACGTCGGAGAGTTTCTGCGAGTGTGCCGAACTCTACAAGCCGACTGCTTCGAAGCTGCTCCACAACTTTCGGATCGAAATCGTCTTCCCGTACCGTCTGGCTGACCGTGCTCACTTGGCCGACTGAATGTTGCGGAGCCACCCATAGATCCTTTCCGTCCGGTTCGACGATTCCAAGTCGGAACCCGCCTGCGGCTGCAATGAGGCCGACAGAAGATTCAGCACTGAGATGATAGTAGCCAGATTCGCGCGCGATCTGCTGAACACTTTCCTGCTGAGCGGGGAACAGCGTCGAAAATGGTGCGGCCGCAAAAAAATGATTATGAAAATGCGATTGGTCTACAGCGGAAAGAATAGGCTCGTCCTCAAGTGCAGATGCGATACCTTTGTCTATTGTATTTGCATCATATCCCATGAGGAAATCTGCGAATATGTCGCGGTTTAGGCCCTTCTGTGACAATGCGCCTTGAACTTGAGTGCGAAGCGTATTGCCCTGAGCCTCAACATAGCGTTGCTCTTTAGCCTCAGATGCACGCCTTTTCCAAGCTTCCGACTTGATCTGTTCGGCTGTTTGAAAAAGATTGTATCTATCGCCGGATTTGCGCCATGATACCCCTAGTACGCGTGAAAGTGCTATCATAAAAGAAGCAACAGGCGCATATTTACAGCGGGCAGTAATTCTACGCGGAGCCAAATCAGAAATTACGGTCAACTTTAGGTTATGTTGGTCGGCCAGCACTTTAAAAACATCATCAAGCCGTGCTTCATCGAAGCGCAACGCGACAACTCGGTTCAAATCAGGGTCGTGCCGAAGCGCTTCGAGAGTCAGTACCGTGGTGTACGCTTCGACAGACAATGTCGTCTGTCCGCCGCGCCCTATAGGTCTTGCGGAAGCACCGCTGATGACGAATGAAACTGAGATGATCAGAAACACGGCTTTGGTAATTCCACTCAATCTGTAATATTTCATCGCTTTTTCGCTTTCTGGGCACGGCGCAGAAGCCGTCCGTTTTGCTCGTCTGCCATTAAAAGTTGCTTTAAATCGAAACCGAGGTTTCTCCGGTCACCCGTCATCAATTGCTGCTTTACTCCGGCAGGCAGGGCGAAATCGACGAGAAGGTGTGGAACAACTGCTGTGATACCGGGAGGGACTTGAAGATGCACAACTTCGACGGAACTTAGGATTCGAAAACGGCTTACTTCCCTAGCATAACGAATCTGAGGAATACGGGGGTTACCGGAGGGGTAGACATTCCTTTCTTTAAGCACATATCCCGAAGACGTATCTACCCAGAGCTTATGTTCAGGAACCGTCGTGGAAATATAGCGATCGCAGCGCCGCTCAGCAACGATTTCCACGCCTGTCCGCTCGAAGGCGGTCCGAAATCCAGGATCTGACACATTCACCCGCTGGAGGGTGTGGTCTAGATTGCGAGGAACATAAGACTTATAGCTGCGTGCAAAATGCGCTAATAAGGAGCGATCTACATGGATTTTCCTTGCTGTTGCATCGAGGCCATCCTTTTTGATCAGCTGGATTAACTGCAAAATTACGAAATGAAAACCAAGTTCAGCGGTCTTGGTTTTCAGCTCTACTGTCCAACGTGCCGGGGGATGGGCATCGTCGCAAATCGATATCCTGTCTCTGCTTTGAAAAGCGTACTTTCCCCGATCGTACCATAGAGTGGTGTCCCCCTCTTTTCCCCCCTTAAACACAGCCTCATAGGCTGTGTTCGACTCTTTCTGCGCATGTGCAGGCGTGACCTGGCAGCTTGCGAACAAAAGCAGAATCAGCCGCCCATGGCATTGGACTCGTACATGTAATCTTTTTCCAGTCTGGAATTTCTTACAGACTAGGAGCCGCCGAGGATACAATGATATGCTCCCATCGTTTCCGACCAAAAAGAGTATCCCGCCGAATTGTTCCAGACATCGCGCGCTTCACCGACATACCAGTACCAGCCAGGCGAATAATAAAAGAGTAAATTCCACGTCGCGGAAAAGGTTGCAGGGTACTCTTCCAGAGCAGTACGCACAGCTGGCGCAGTCCATTTAAATACCCACTTGCAGTTATTTACACCAGTAAAAACATCATTTTGTGCGCTATGAGCCGCTTCGAGTGCGCCGTCTCCCACGCCAGGACGATTAGGTATCGTATCATTGCCGACTTTCGTGCCGTAGAGCGAGACCTCGACTATCTTGTTCGGAAGGTTGGATTCGGCGCTCGTACCTTGTGCGGTAGCAGTCACGGTCACCGGCACTGTAGCGCCAACCCGCACAACGACAATGTTATCGCCGTCAACAGTGTCGATCTCACCATTGACATCCGCCGGAGCGGTTGGATTTCCTACGATAGTAACAATAGGCCCCATATCTCCGGATGTACCACCTGACCCCGGTGGCCCGCCCACCCCAGCGGCCTGCGCAAAAGCTGGCCGCAAGTTGCAACAAGTAAAAGACGCGGCCAACAAAACAATAGCTGCGTTGCTAGAAGCGGATTTGCTATTCATTACTATGTCCTCCGTAGTTCACACCTGAAATTGAATGAACCGGCGTTGCTCTTATTTGTTGAAAAGCCACAATGAATTGCCAAACCCATTACATTTATTGGCTTCGTCACTGCGTAGGAAAATCAATTGAGAAAACTATGACACAAGCATCGGAAGCGTGTCAATGCAGTGAACCAACTTTTATTCATCTTCAATAACTGGAACGGTCGTGAAGTGTAATCGCATTCCGGCGAAATGCAGAAGGAGATTGCCTGCCGGGTGTCGCAGAGTCCTGCAGTTGTGGGTAAATTCGACAGCTGAAACCAGGCATCGGTGGCCTCATTGAAGTGGGACACCGGAGAGGGAGCGCGCTCATGAATCCGAACAAAGCTCTGTGGGAAAAAGGCGACTTCACACGTATTGCAGAGAGTATGCGGGGGAGCGGAGAGGCGTTCGTAAACAACCTTGGAATCACACCAGGGCTTCAGGTGCTGGATCTCGGATGCGGCGATGGAACGACGGCGATCCCACAGGCGAAACTCGGAGCCGAAGTGCTCGGCGTCGACATCGCAAGGAACCTCGTGGAGGCTGGAAACAGGCGTGCAAAGGAGCATGGCCTCACCAACTGCCGTTTTCAGGAAGGCGATGCCTCCGATCTGCACATGCTGAACGAGGATAGTTTCGATCTCGTCGTGAGCATCTTTGGAGCCATGTTTGCGCCGCGGCCTTTCGATGTGGCCAAAGAGATGGTGCGCGTGACCCGGCCCGGCGGGCGAATCGTGATGGGAAACTGGATTCCCAACGATCCGACGCTGGTGGCGCAAGTTCTAAAAATCAGCTCCTCTTACTCGCCGCCCCCGCCGGAAGGCTTCGTCAGCCCGATGACATGGGGGATCGAAACCAATGTGATCGAGCGCTTCGAAGGCGCGGGAGTTCCAAAAGAGCGGATCGCATTTGTCAAAGACACCTTTACGTTCCACTTCCCTGGCACACCCTCCGAACTGCTGGCTGCCTTCAGAACTTACTACGGGCCGACCATGAATGCATTCGAAGCCGCAGAAAAGGACGGCCGAGCGGAGGATCTGCAGCAAGAGCTGGAACACCTGTTCAACAGCCAGAACAAGAGCCAGGAAAGGAATGCTGCCGCTATTCCCGTCACCTTTTTGCGTGTTACCATAGCCCTTTGAAACATCGAAGTGCAGGAACCGCAGGCTTCTTACGGCGGATGAGGCGAAGGGAATCGTGCTTGCATTCGGGGCGTGCGCCATGCTGGGAATCGTTATCGCCTGGCCGCGTGAGCGTCTGCTGACAGAGACGGCACATTCCGTAATGAAGATGAACCCTGAGAAGCAGACGCTCTGCTGGCTCTCGGTCCATCGCCTGATCCCAAAATTTAATCCCAGGCCGATATACACCGAAAGCGTGTGGATCAGTCGGACAGACGGGCACGGGATGCAGGAACTGGGGCATGTGCCGACCCACCTGGATGAA
>JAYTGR010000130.1:0-2509 GCA_043733205.1 Chthonomonadaceae bacterium | reverse complement strand
GGGCGCCGATGCGCACCTGCAGCCCCTTTCCAGCCAGATCCGCCGGGATCTCTATCGTAAGATGGTCGCCGGGAGCGGCGTAGAGGCCAGTGCTGTGCCACTCCGGGACACGTGTATCGACGCTGACGGTGCGGGTGACACGCATCGCGTCCGCCGGAACCGCGCCGGGAAATGCGGCGGCAGCCGGTGACGCCGCGATCTGCGCAGCAGGCAGGTTCAGGCTCTCCTGCAGCTGCAGAGTGAAGAGCAGACGGGCCAGAGGATCGCTTGCCTTGATCGGTTTGGTTGTCAGCGCCGCCAGTTCGCCTTGATGCTGCAGCTGCAGGGCACGCAGGCGTGGCCGCAGCAGCCGGTCGTTCTCCGGCACCGCCAGCGCCGCACCGGAGATGGTCCAGACGGCCTGGGCGACCTCTGCGGCCGGACGCTGCGCTCTGCCTTCCGACTGCGCCACGACCAGATCCAGCGCGGCGCTCGCCTGGGTAAGTTCGGAGGGCACAACGGCCGCGTCGAACTCCTGCTTCGTGCTGCTCTCCAGTGTCCCGTCTGTCCAGCCGATCCCCGCCGCCGCCAGCAGTCTGTTGCCGGGATGCTGTATCAGGCTCCGGCCAGGATGCGTCTGCAGCCAGCCCCATCCCGTATCGGACGCAATCAGCCCGCCGCCGCCTTTCAAATAGGAAGCAAGCGCAGTCACTTCCCTCTCCGAGAGCGCATCCATCGGGCACGCGACAACAGCGTAACCTTTCGCCTGCCCGGTCCAATCCACGCCGTCCAAGGCGTCGGCCTGCAGGCCATTTTTCACCAAAAACTCCCGCAGATGCGCGAGCCCATGCACTCCGATGCGCAGTGGTTGGGCGCCCGCCGTCCAGCGCACCGAGTTCAGCGCCAGCCGGCCCGTATCCGCTGTACCAAGAGCGCCATCCAGATAATCGGTATGCCCGAACACCACGGCGCGGCCGGTTCCAGCCCTGCCCGCCGCCACGACCGCCCCGACGATCCTCCGGTTCACACTGCCGACGACGACCGGAAATGCTTCCGGCCCGAACGCGCAGACTGTTCCCGGCAGCCCCGGCGCAGCGATTGCGTTCACGCCTTCCAGCAGAGCTTTCCGCCCTGTCTCCTGCGCCCTGACCGTGACACTGAACCCGGCCGCAAGCGCCGCGCAGAGAGCCATGAGGCTCTTATGAACTCGTGATTTCACGTTCTCGTTTCCTGTCTTTTCTGTTCGTGCCCTAAAATCATTTCTTTTGCGCTGACACGGGAGCCTGCTCGGCCTTGGAACTTAACGCGACTTCTTATAGAGAATCAACTGCGACTCGACCCAGTGAGTCGGGGGATTGGTCTTGCCGCGCTCCGTATTCACGTAGGGCGCGACGTCGTAGTTCACGGTGCCGGACTGACCGGCAGGGATCAGGCCCGTGATGTCGATCTCCCAGGGGCGCACCACGTCTCCGGGCGCCCACCCCGCCCGGTCGTACTTCCAGGTTCCGCCCTGCGGCCGGCAGGGATTGAGATAGTTGTCGTCTTTCCAGAGCAGATTCTCGAAGCTGCGTCCTCCGACCGTGACCGTGCGCCTGCTCGGCATGAACTCGGCGGCGTTGTCGGTGTTGGGCGACATTCCATGCCCGGTGACCGTGAAGCGGAGTTTCGCATAGTCGGTTTTGGGGTCTATGGCGATCGTTTTCGGGGAGAAAAAAGCGGACAGCGGCTTGTCCGGATTGCCGATCTCGTGCGTGCCCGACCAGAGATTGACGACCCGAACCGCCTTGCGGTCGGTCTTACCGGGATAGAAATCGAAGCGCACGGAGGTCTTCCAGCCGTTCGCGTAGGTCACGCACCAGGCCTCGACCTTCTTTTTGCCGCGCAGCAGCGGGCGATAGTCGCTGACATCCGTCTGCCAGCTATAGCCGCGCCGATACGGGGTGATGAAACGCAGGATCTCGAACTTCTGCCCGGTCTCGTCGTAGAGATAGACCGCCGCCGCGCGATCCCAGGGGTCGATCGGACCGCTGTCGGGTTTGTCGAGAGTGAGGGTGCAGACAATGCGTCCGTAGGAGTCGGTTCTGTCGGGAAAGGCGACGAGGCTGGACTGGGCGCTGTGGCCGGAGTCGAGCGGCAGGCCGTCGATGGCGATGATGGTGCGCGGGGGAGGCGGACTGCCGAACCGGTCGTGATAGGTGACCGAGACTTTGCTGAGACCGAGGGAGGTCTTTGCGGCCGAGGTCGTGCCGGCGAAGGCCGTCCGGCTTTCATAGGGCCGCATGCCGGGAAGGAACGTGTGCGTGTAGACATCGGTCCCCGCCACGTTCAGGCTCAGTTCCGCGCCCCCGCAGACGAAATCGAGGTCTGCCTGCATCGTCAGCGGCTTGCCTGTCCGAAACTCCACCGGCGAGAGCCGCCGCACGATCTCCACGCCATCCCAATAGAGCGCGATCTCCCGCTGCGGCCGGTCGTAGATATTGCCGTCTTTGCTGAAAGGATCGGTCGTGGGCGGACTGTGGATATCGAACAG
>JAYTGR010000129.1:0-17632 GCA_043733205.1 Chthonomonadaceae bacterium | reverse complement strand
GCGGGATTGACGCAAGGATCTCCGGCTCCATAATCAGCACCCCAGCGTTGGCGAGATCGGAAAAAACCTCGTCCGCCGAGGGTTTCTCCACAAAGCGGGTGATGCGGCCGGTCTCATCGACACCCACGATACCGCACTCGGTTGGATTGGGGACATGTGTCAGGCTCAGCGTCACTTTCGGCCCCGGCGGGCGGCTCTGATGAAAACGGATCAGAGCCTCCAGATCGAAGTCGGTCAGGACGTCTCCATAGACCAGCACGAAAGGGGAATCGAAAAACGATTCCAGGAGTTTGACGCCGCCCGCCGTGCCCATGATCTTATCTTCGATAGAGTAGCGCAGGTGGACGCCGAAGCGGGAGCCGTCGCCAAAGTAGCTCTCGACTGTCTCCGGCAGCCAGCTTAGATTCATCGCCATCTCGCGGACTCCGTAAGCCCGGAGCCAGAGCACGATCCACTCCAAAGTCGGTATGCCAGCCACGGGCAGCATCGGCTTCGGCTGGGTGGCCGTCAGGGGGCGCAGGCGCGTTCCCTCTCCCGCCGCCAGTATCATCGCTTTCATGCCGCTCATTTGGCTGCCACACGCTCGCGCAGCAGAGAGAAGGCCAGGTGCAGAACGATCATGTGCAGATCTTCGACACGCTGCATGTTGTCACTGTACACCACCAGGCACTCGTCGCACATTCCGGCCAGTTTGCCGCCGCCGAAGCCTGCCAGTCCGAACACGAAGGCGCCCTTGGCTTTCCCGGCTTCGACTCCGTTCAGAATATTCATCGAGTTGCCGCTGCCGCTGATCGCGATGACCAGATCGCCCGGCTCCGCCCAGCACTCTACCTGCGGCGCATAGATGTTGGCGAACTCGGTATCGTTACCCCAGGCCAGAATGAGCGGGGTGCAGTCGGAGAGGCACATCGTGCGCAGTCCCTTACCTGTATCGCAATGAATGCACTTCTGCAGATCGTTGACGATGTGGCTGGCGGTCGCGGAACTGCCTCCATTGCCCATCAGCAGAACCTTGCCGCCTGCGGCCCATACCCGATGCAGCTGGTCGGCCAGGATCTCGACCTGGGTTTTCGACAGGGCGTCGATCAGGCTCTTGACGTCCGTCAGATAGTTATCTATAAAGTTCACGGTCACTCCTTTAGCGTTGATATCAGGGACAGGGCGGCGTAAGTCCCTTGGTGCGCATCACTTCCGCGTACATATTTACCACATTTTGGGCATAACCCTCTTCACTCAGATCTTCTGTCAGCCGCTTCGAAGCCTGAAGCGTTTCGCTCTTCCGCGCCAGCACATCGTGTACGAGCGGCGCGAGGGGGGTGCTCGGATCCCAAGCGACGCCCACGCCGTACTCTTCCAGGTGAGGCAGTGCGCCTACCTCCGGTGTCACAATCACCGGCAGCCCCCGCGAAGCGGCCTCCAGGATGACCCGGCCAAACGGCTCGTACAGGCTCGCCATGATGACGACATCGCAGGCGGCGTAGAACTCGGGCGTATTGTAGACCAGCCCGATCGATTTGTACCGGCCTTCGAGTTCCGGGATCTGCAGGCCATCGCACTGAGAGCCGCCCATAAGCAAAAAGACGTCGTTTTCTCCCTGAAGCCCTTGGACTACCCGCTGCCAGCCTTTGCGGACACTGCCTCCGCCCAGAAAGCCCAGGACAGGGCCTTTGGGCTCGAAGCCCAACAGTTTGGCGCGCGCCTCCCGCCGCTCCTCCTCCGAAACGGGGTCGAAGGGGGGCGCCGAGCAGAGCAGCACGCCCTGTTTCGGAGGTTTGCCATACAGCTTGGCAAAATCGTCGCGCGTCATGTTACTGTTGAACGTGATAAACGTTTCCGGATTCCAGCGCCGAAAATGGAAGTCCTCAGCGACAAGAACGCCCCGCTCCTGAAAGCGCATCAGCGTGGGTTTCAGACCTTTGCCTGTCTCCAGACTGCTGCGCAGGAAGGCCATCCGCGTCAGAAAATGGATCTGGAATATATCCGATATCGATGCCACCTGGGGCTGATGGGTATGGATGATGTCGAACTTCCGCCCGCCCAGCGCTTTTCTGATGAAATACCCTGCCGTCGTCCACTGGACCAAAAACAGACGCTGCGGCACAAACAGGCGCAGCCAATGGACTTTAGCGTGCATATCTTCATCGAGATGCTTGGCGACCACGGTGACGTCGTAACCTGCGTCCAGAGCGGCGTATACTCCGCGCTTCGCAGCCTTGGCGATCGCGCTCTGGTTGCCGATCGCTTCATGGATTACACACACTGTCGGCTTCGTCATATTACATGCGTTCCCTCAGCTGCTGGATCATACCAAACGCGAAACAAGATCTCCTTCACGCTAAGACCCTTTTATAGACCTCGGCATACTGCTCCGCGATCCTGGCCCAGTCGTAGTCCTGCACATAGCGGCTGCCTGCAGCCGCCAGACGTTCGCGCAGTTCCGTATCCGCCTCAAGGCGGCACAGAGCCAGACTTAAAGCATCCGGATCATCGCCGGGGACCAGCAGGCCTGTCTGTTCGTGACGGACGTTTTCCGGCACGCCTCCCACCTCCGATGCGATGATCGCCTTGCCAGCCGCCATCGCCTCGAACAGCACGATCCCCATCGGCTCCATGCGCGATGGCAGCACGAAGAAAGAGCAGCCGTTGAAGTAGGCGACCGCGCCAGCGCGATCCGCACGGCCGGGCATGAAGACCCGTCCGGACAGCCCCAGGTCGGTGATCAGACGTTTCAGTTCCGCCTCTTCCGATCCCTCCCCGACCAGCATCAGATCATGCGAGGCGATGCCGGACTTCGCGAAAGCGCGTATCAGGACATCGAACCCCTTTTGCGGGACCAGCCGCCCGATGCCCAGAATGTAAGGGCGCGGGTGCCGGTATGTTTCGCCCTGCGCGAAATCGGCCAGCGTGACGCCGTTCATAATCACGCGCGCCTTGTCACCGAGCGGCTTCCCATAGAAGGCTTCGGCATCCCGGAGCGTCTGCGCGGAGCAGGCGGTGACGGCATCCGCTTCGGTCAGCGCTCTGCGCATTAGGCTCCGCGCAAATGCCGACTTCTGAAACACCTGGGAGGCATCCATCGTCAGCTCGCCCTGCAGGGAGATCACCAGCGGGCGCCGCAGTACCCGTTTTGCCCAGAGCGCATAGTAGGCGTTGGAGCTGACGCACTGCACATGCAGCAGATCGGCCCCATGCGCCTTCAAGGCGCTGCACAGCGCCCAGAGCGTCGACGGCCCGAAGAGGATGGCGCCGCCCATCTGCTTCCAGGTCTTCTCCGGCACCCGGAAATTGTACCGGCGCAGCGGCATGCCCTCGAACTCCTCAACAGCGGGGAGATCCTTGGGCCAGCGATTGGTGACGATGAGCGGCAGCTCGTTACGCAGCCGCTCCTGATGCGCCAGCTGTCGTACCAGTTCCTCGACCCCACCGACGTGCGGGTAGAAGCGGCTGGCGAAAAGCGCGATCTTCATACGATACTTCTCCCACGAATCTTGTGCTCTTAACGAGTGGCAGACGCCGCTTTCGACTACAATGGTTCTCCACTGTAGAGGGCCTCATACTGCTCACAGACCTTGTCCCAGCGAAAATCCTGAGCCCGCACCAGCCCCGTCTCACGCAGCTGCTTCCTGAGTTCGCTGTCCGTGAGCACACGAAGGAGGGTCGCGGCCAGCTCCTCATCTTTTACTATGAGGCCGCTTTTGCCCTCCTGCAGCACTTCGCGCGCTCCTACATTGGGGGTCGCGACGACGGGTGTGCCGGAAGCCATCGCCTCGATATAGGGCACGCCAAAGCCCTCATATGTGCTGGGCAGACAGAAGACCCAGGCGCGGCGGAACAGGTCGGTCAGCTCCTCGGTCGGAACACGCCCGAACCAGCGCACGCCTTCGCCCTCGACCGGATTTTCGCAGACCGCCCAGAACTCGGCATCCGGAATCTGCGGGCGTATCTGCGTCCTGAACAGGTCCAGCAGCATCTGGCCTCGTTTACGGCCGTGCATCGTGCCGACAAACAGCAGGACGGGATGGGGAGACTTCTCTTCTGTCGGCGTAAAGGCCGACATATCGACGCCGCAGGGAATAACATGCTGGATGCGCGGAATATAGTGCCGCGTGTTCTCGGAGATCGCCACACGGGTATCCGCCAGGAAGGTCGCGTTCAGTTCGAATAGGGCCAGCAGTCCCATGCGCGCCCGCTCCTTCAGCCCGCGAATATTGACCATTTCGGCCAGACAGGACCCCATGAACGTGTGAATGAGGAGAGGCTTCTTTTTGCCCCAGAGAAACCAGTCGTCGCCGCACGCATGCAGCACGTCGAACTCGTCGAAATTCTGCCTGCGCAGATTCCAGGCGAACCCGAACGTCCGCAGTCTGTCGCCGGAGGGCACGATCACTGACTCATAGAGCGAATCCGGGGAGAGCCCCGACTGGCTGAACACCGTGACCCGATGCCCGCGTTTCACCAGCTCGTTCGCCATATAGTGGACCTGATAGCCCACCCCGATTTTGCTGCCGCTCGGCAGATAGAGAGACGTGATCGCGATCTTCATTCCTCAGCCTTTAAGACAAAAGTCCGCACTCCTCAAGATGTCGTATCGCTGTCTCTGCACGCACCTGCCAGGTGTTTTGCCGCGCGAAGTGCATCCGAGCGTTGCGCTGCACGGTGCCCTGCTCATTGGCCGCCTGCCGAATCGCCTCGGCGAACTCCTCCGGTGTCCGTGTCGCGGAGATTAACGGCATATTTTTAACGCATTCCCGCACCCAGGTTGAAACGACCGGTTTGCCCTGCGTGAGGTACATAAACATCTTTACCGGATTAATGGAATCGCCTATGTCGCCCGGCATATACGGAATTAACGCCACGTCGAACGCCGCATTGTAAGCGGATCCCTCGGCATGGGAGACGCTTCCCGGCATGACCACATTCGGAAGTACACGCAGCGCGGCCACGCGGGGCTCCTGCTCTTGATTGACACGTCCGGCGATGCAGAACGTGTAGTCCGGCAGGGCACGGGCAGCAGCCACCATGCTTTCGACATCCACACGCCAGTCGATAGTGCCCAGATAGCCTATGATCGGGTGGGGGCGATCCTTCAAAAGTTGTGGCAGGGGCAGATCGGCGACAGCTTCAGGGGCATACTCTTCCGGTGCGGAAGCGTTGTTCAGCAGAAAAGTTCTGTTGTGAATTTTCTGCATCCGCTCTAACAGGATATCGGCCGTGCAGAAAACCACTTTGGAATGTGCCGCGATCTGAGCCTCTGCAGCATCGTGCTTGGCCTGCTCACTTGCAATCAAGCAAGGATCGATACAGTCGTAGACCAGCCGATCGGTGCGCATTCCTTCCAGGAGTTCCGGCATGGGAGCAGACAGCCAGTATACGTATTCGTCGATCCCGTGCGCGCGCAGCAGCTGATGCAGTTTCCGGCCATCCAGCAGACCATGCACGGGGCCGAGACGTTTGCCGATGCGATTATTCAGATAGCCCAGGGCGTTTTCTACCACCAGAAGGTTTTTGGCGGCCTGACGAATGGTCGGTGCAGGCACCTGCGCGATGCTGCGCGTATACGGCGCGGTCTGAATGAACACGACCGTCGTATACTCCGCGAGCGCCTCGGCGATTTTGGTCTGACGCGAAACATCCGATTTCAGGGTGCTGGCAGGATAGAGGTATACGATGGGCAGTCTGTTTTTCACGCCAGCGGCTCCCCTTCCTCCACGAAGATGATCTTACTGCCCTGGGGCTCGAAGCGAAACGGCATCGGCTCCAGTTCCGGGAGGGCGGCTTTGATAGCGTCATGGTTTTCCGGATGCGCGTAGACCAGCAGGAAGCCCCCGCCTCCCGCACCCAAGATCTTGCCGCCCAGGGCGCCGTGCCGACGGGCGCGCTCGTACCAGCCGTCGATCTGGCCGCTGCTGATACCCGAGGCCATACTGCGTTTGAGCAGCCAGGCCTCATGGAGGATCTCGCCAAAGCCGTCCAGGTCGTTGTTCCCCAAAACGACACGCAGATCACGCGCCATCTGGGTCATTTTGCTCAGCGTATCGCGCTTGCCCCGATCGGTCTGAGTGTTGCTCTTCTGCTCGTGCAGAATGTTGTCCGCCGAGCGCGTAATGCCCGTATAGAGCATCATCAGCCGGCTTTCCAGCGTCCGCCGGGTTTCGGGTTTGCAGAGAATTGGGTCGGTAAACACAGTCCCGTCTGGATTGAACTGAATGTACTGCAGTCCCCCGAACGCCGCGATGTACTGGTCCTGTTTGCCGATAGGCTTGCCGCAGAGTTCGATCTCGATCTGCGAAGCCTCCCCGGCCAGACGCTCCGCTCCGACATGGCGGCCGCAGTAGGCGTAGAGCGCGTTGAGCAGCCCCACGGTGTAGGTGCTGGAGGAGCCCAGGCCGGTGCCGTAGGAGTGGACATCCGAAATCGACGTGATCTCCACCCCCGTCGTCACCCCCGTGAGTTTCATCGCCTCGCGGATCAGCTCGTGCTTGAGTTCGTCGACCGTGTTTACGATCTCGGTCATCGAGTAACTGGCGCGGATCTTATGATCGAACTTGCGGTTGACGTCGATATAGATGTATTTGTTGATCGCGGTGCTGACCACCGCGCCGGGCTCCTGCGTGTAGAAAGCGGACAGGTCGCTGCCTCCGCCGACGAAACTGACCCGTAAAGGGGTGCGCGAGATGATCATTCCGCATATCCTCGCGGGTGGGCCTGCCGCCAGCGCCACGCCGTCTCGATGATGGTCTCAAGGTCCGGGTACTTCGGGTTCCAGCCCAGCTCGCGCCGGATCAGATCCGAACTCGCGATGAGCGTAGCGGGATCGCCCGCCCTGCGCTCCGCCGCAATCACTTTCACTTCGCGTCCTGTCACTTTGCGCACCGCTTCGATCACCTCCAGATTGGAGTAACCGGAGCCGTGACCCAGATTGTAGGCACGGGAGCCCAGCGTATCGATCTGCTCCAGTGCCAGGAGGTGCGCGCCAGCGATGTCCACGACGTGGACATAGTCGCGCACGCAGGTGCCGTCGCGTGTCTCCCAGTCGGTGCCGAACAGGTGCATCGCCTCACGCTCCCCGAGCGCCGCCTCGAAGACGATGGGAATGAGGTGGGTCTCCGGAATATGCCATTCGCCCCGCTCCTGCGTCGCCCCTGCGGCATTAAAATAGCGCAGCGAGACGTGGCAGAGCCCATAAGAGCGCCGATACCAGGCCATGATGCGTTCGAAAGCCAGTTTCGACTCGCCATAGGAGTTCACCGGGTTTTTGGGCGCATCCTCGACGATCGGGATCTGTTCGGGCTGACCGTAGGTGGCAGCTGTGGACGAAAAGACGATCCGTTTGACGTCGGTGGCGATCATCGCTTCCAGCAGATTGATCCCTCCGGTGACGTTGACCTGAAAGAAGATGCCGGGATTGCGGATGGATTCATCGATGAGGGCTCTGGCGGCCAGATGTACGACGGCATCGAACTTTTCGGCTTCGAACACGGCCTTGAGGCCCTGGGCATCGAGCAGATCGACCTGCACAAATTTCGCGGCGGGATGCACCGCCGCTCGATGCCCATAGGACAGGCTGTCCAGTGCAACGATGCTGTGGCCCTGACCGATCAGGAGTTCCGTCACCACGCTTCCAATATAGCCTGCCGCTCCCGTTACCAAAATCTTCATCTCTGCTCGATCCTTCCTTGTTACAATCTGCCGACACCCGCAGCCTTAATGCGCCTGGATCGCCCAGGCCTGCTCGATCAGAGCGCGGTATGAGGAGACGGGATGTCCCTGATTGGAGTTGATCAGCACGGCCTTCGGCCTGCCGGCGCGCACGCGATCCACCAGATCGGTGAAGAGGTTCTCCGTGGCGTCGCCCCACCAAAAGTAGAGACACAGGGCATCGGGGCGGGTAGGCGTCGTGCGCTGAAACTTATCCAGATAGCGGGCATAGACTCCGTAAGTGGAGTATTCCATGATCGATTCGGCGCGCGCCATCGCTTCCATCCAGAACATGCCGTGCTGCTTCTCGATATGCGCCTGCATGTCCAGCACGACCTGGCGGTGCATGGGAACCGGAGAGTGCGTGGTGCGCAGCACGGGACGCTTGCGCAGGCCCTCTCCCAGAAAGCGCATACTGCGGATATACCACTCGCCCATCTCGCAGTCCACATCGTCGTCGGTTTCGTAAAGGTGCAGGCGGCCGTCCGGAGCATAGAAGTCGTCTGCGGTCACCCGGTCGACAAACAGGGTGTCCGAGTCGAGGCAGACGATGGCTTCCGTCTCGACGACCTGCGGGGCTGCCAGCTTCAGCAGCTGCTGAATATACCAGCCGTGAATAGGCGGCCGGCCCCGCCAGTACTCTATCTCACGCCGTCTGCGTCCCCAGCCGAGCCGCCTTGCCTCGAAACGCGGAGGGAGCAGATCCCGGGTCGAGAGAAGACGCAGATTCCGCTGAAAGGGAATTTTTTCAAAAAGGGCCAGATCTTCATGGTTGACGAGGGCACAGTGCGGGAGGTCGATGCCGCAGCGCTCGATAGATTCCCTTTGCAGCGTAAAGCGCTCGATATCCTTCGCATAAGATGGGGTCACGAGCGTAACCGAACGAGTCATGAAACGCTATTCTCCACCAACAGTCGCGACGACGGTATCTCCGCGTTATCCCCCTCTTCAATTTCGAAATCCGGATAGTAGGCGGCATACCCGGCACAGTCGTTACGGCGGGTGGGATAAGGCAGAATGGGAGCGATGGTGATCTCTGCCCCGCCTTCCAGCCGATCTATGACGCCGCCGGCGCTGCAGATGACTCCTGTGATGCGATAGTCTCCCTGCGCCAGGCGCGTCTCCCGAATAGTCAGACGCAGACGACGCAGGTCGGTGCGGTCGTACTCCTGGTTGAGCAGGCGGGAATCGAGATGGAGAACCGGCAGTCCGTAGATATTCTGAATCTCGATGGAGATAAAGTACCCGGGCTGGGTATTTTTGCTGCAGGTGATCTCCATATCCAGATGAATGTCGTCTGTGCTGAGATAGGTGCCTTTGTCCGTCGTAAAGCCCGTAAAACGGAACTCCCCGCTGCCGGGACGTTTGATGTCGGTCGTATCCAGCTGCTGGGTCTGCCGAACGCTCATATAGTGCTGAATCGTCGTCTGAACATCGCCCATATAGCCGATACGGCCCTTGTCCAGGTAGATGCCGGAGGTACACAACGCGTTGATGGCCTGCATCTGATGGCTTACGAAGAGCACCGTCCGTCCGCTGTTGGCGACATCCTTCATCGCCCCCAGGCACTTCTTCTGGAACTCCGAATCTCCGACCGCCAGCACCTCATCGACGATCAGGATCTCCGGGTTCAGATGGGCGGCGACCGCGAAAGCCAGCCGCACATACATCCCGCTGCTGTAGCGCTTTACCGGCGTATCCAGAAACTGCTCGACCCCGGCAAAGGCGACGATCGCATCGAACTGCCGCTCGATCTCTTTGCGCTTCATGCCCAGGATGGCCCCGTTGAGAAAGACATTTTCGCGCCCTGTCAGTTCGGGATGAAATCCGGTGCCGACTTCGAGCAGGCTTCCCAGCCGTCCATAGAGGTCGATCGTGCCGGAAGTCGGTTCCGTAATGCGGCTGAGCAGCTTGAGCAGGGTGCTTTTGCCCGCGCCATTGCGCCCGATCACGCCGACGACTTCCCCTTTGCGCACCTCGAAGTCGATCTCTTTCAGCGCCCAGAACGTCTCTTTCGAGGGCCGTTCCAGCGGATGGCTGATTCGGTGCAGCAGCGCTTCTGCGGCGGTGGTATGGTTGGGAGCGTTGTGCGCGATGGTATACGACTTCGACACTCCACGTACTGCGATGGCGAGGTCGCTAGATGACATCGGCAAACCTTCTTTCCATCTTTTTGAAGCCGAAGGCTCCCCATACGAATACACCGAGGGCGCACAGCGCGGCATAGATCACCCACTTCCAGTCGGGTACTGGGGCAGTGCTGCCAAGAAGCGACCAGCGCAAACCTTCAAACAAAGAGGCCAGCGGGTTCATCATGTAGAGCGCGTGGTACTGGGGGGGCAGTTTTGCCACGGCGAAGCTGACGGCGTAGCCGACCGGGCTTCCCCACTGTAAGAAGGAGATGACCACCGGCAGAATATACTGGACATCCCGATAGGTGACCATCAGGGCGGCAGCCAGCATGCCGACGCCCATCGCCACCATGAGAATAAGCAGCGTCCACAGCGGCAGAGTCAGAATCGCCAGCGTCGGCACGACATGGTTGGTCGCCATCAACAGGAACATCACTGCCAGCGCGACTCCGAAGTCGATCATCGTGGAGAAGACAGTCGAAATCGGCAGAACCAATCGGGGAAAGAAAACCTTGGAAACCAGCTGCGAATTGCCGACCAGACAGGTGCTGGCTTTGTTCAGCGTACTGCTGAACGCCTGCCAGCCCAGCAGGCCCGAATAGGCGAAGACGAAGTAGGGGAACTTACCGGGGCTTGTAATGCCCGCGATTTTACTGAAAACGAAAGTGATGATAACGGCGGAGATCAGGGGCTGCAGCACGACCCAGACGACGCCTATCGCCGTTTGTCGGTAGCGCAGCTTGACATCGCGGCCAGCCAGCGTGAGCAGGAGATCGCGAAACTGCCAGATTTCACGTAGGTTCAGTGCGGCCCAGCCCGTACTGGGCCGGATCGTCACGAGTGGTTTGAGTGTGGTAGGAGCTGTTTTTTCCATATTACTTCGCAGAGATACCGAGAACCGAGAGGTGATAACACGACAAAAAGAGACGCCTGTAGGATACCCTATTTTCTCTACTTGTGTCTTCGCTTGCGTTCCCGATCTTGTATTCGCTTCTGATGGCACTGTGCATCCATTATCGCCATCGGATGCGCCTAAGAAACGCCCATTTCCCCCATCGCCTTCGCCACAACGCTGCGGATGCGCTCCTCAAAGACAGCGGTATCGAAGGTACGGGCATGATCCTGTATGACCTGCGGATTCAGATCGAGGCTTTCCAGGCGGCAGACTGCAGCACACAGCCCATCGACCGTCTGCTCCTGGAACAGCACCCCCGTGATGCCGTCGCGCTGCGTGTCGAGCGCACCGCCAGCGGCGTAGGCGATCACAGGCCGTCCGCAGGCGTTGGCCTCCACGGGTGCAATACCGAAATCCTCTTCGCCGGGCATGATATAGGCTTTGGCCCGCGCCATCAGTCCCGGCAGATCTTTGTCTTCGACGCGTCCGAGGAACTGTACGCTGGGGCCAGCCTGCGCTTTCAAAGTGTCCATGTGCCGCCCCGAGCCGACGATCTTCAAAGGTTTCTTCAGGCGCGTAAACGCGGCTACCGCCAAATCCAGACGTTTATAGGGCACGGCGCGCGACACGATGATATGATAATCCTCTACCGCCTCCGCGATTTGGAACCGGCTTGTCTCGACAGGCGGAAAAACGATTTCACTGTCGGCCCGATAGAACTTCCTGATACGGCGCGCGACCACGCTGGAGTTCGCGATATACTGGTCTACCCGCGTTGAGGCGACGGCATCCCAGGTGCGCAGATAGTGGGTGATCAGGGCGAGAGGCGGACGGAAAAGCCTGGGCAGATTTTCGTTTTCCAGGTAGCTCTCTGTGCTCCAGGCAAAACGCATCGGAGCGTGCGTATAGCATACATGCGTCGTGTGCGGAGGCGTGATGATGCCTTTGGCAAAGCAGGAGGAGGAGCTGAGGACCAGATCGTAGCCGCTCAGGTTGAACGCCTCGAAGGCCATCGGATAGAGAGGCAGGGCAAAACGGTGGGTCTTGCGCTTCTGCGGCAGGCGCTGCAGAAAACTGGTGCGAATGTCCCAGGTGCGATAGTAGTCGGGCATGACTTCCGGGTCGTAGGCCGACGTGTAGACCGGCGCGTCCGGATACATAGCGTGGAGTACTTCCACCACTTTTTCGGCTCCGCCCATCTGCATCAGAAAGTCATGAACGATCGCCACGCGCATTGGTGGAATACTCCTTTTCAAAACCGGTTAGCCCCGATCATACAGGGGAAAGCCGGGCCGTTTTGAGGCGGCCCGGCTTCTCAAGCAACAGGTCTGGCCTGTGCTGCGATTCCGACGCGTTTAATGGACCGTCTGGCTGGCAGTCGCGGTGACACTGGACGTGCCGCCCCCGCTCGTGCTGGTGAACGTATAGGTTCCTGTTACAGTACCAGGGCCTCCTGCGGTACGACTGGCCTGGAAGACACTGTTGTTGGTTCCGGTCATAAATCCGGGCACGCCCGATACGGTAAAGACCGTATTGCTGCCCGGCTGATTCTCGTTCGTCACATTCAGTTCGAACGCCCCTGCCGCCGGGTTGCCGGGATCGGTAAACTTGGCGAAGAACAGATACTGCTGCGTCGAGGTCGTATTGACGGTACTGGCCGGAATGTCGGACACTGTCGGACTGATACGTCCGCTGTTAGGAACCAGGACAAAGTAGGCCGGAACGACGGCCAGGGCGATGGTCGGCAGAAGAACCGCCAGGCCCAGCGCCGCGAGGATCGCAGAAGGGCGGGAGAGACGCGCGCCCCTGGTGGGGGCCGCTCCCTCTTCCGTACGGGTGCGGTACTTGCTGCGCGGGCGCATACAGCCGGTGCCGATACCCAGGATCAGCCAGAAGAACATCGACACCTGACCGAACTGCCAGGCCGGACTGCCGAAGCCGTCGAAGGCGAAGGCCACGATAGACCCGATCGATCCGAGCAGCAGGGTGCGGCGGATCCCGTTGTCCATTCCGATGACACGCTGCAGGCCCATTCCCAGGAAGGCGGAGAGAGCAGCGATGAAAAGCAGCAGGCCCGGAATACCCAGTTCGGCTGCCGTCTGGAGGTAAGCGTTGTGCGCATTCTCCCAGAGAGAGGGGCGAATGGGCGATTCGCTGCGCGTATTGGTCATAGAATAACCCGCATGGGTAAATTTCGACTGATAGTAGGGGTAGAGGCCGAGGCCGAAACCGGTCAGCGGGCGCTCTTTGATCATCATCTCCGCGCCATGCCAGGCCTGCTGGCGATACTGCCAGCCGCGCTCCGCGTTCGGATTGCCGATCGTCATGGCGCGCTGTACAACGCCGCCTGTGCTGGGTGCAATCAGCAGAAAGAAGCCCACGGAGACGACCAGCATCATCAGCGGCAGGATCAACTCATGCTTGCGATTGGCCAGTTTCTGGTTTTTGCGTGTCGCCATGTAGAGCGCGAGCAGTCCCAGAGAGGTCAGCCCGCCGGCGCAGCCGATCCAGGCGCTGCGGGAGTAGGAGAGCAGCAGGGCCGCTGTGGTCAGCACCGCCGCTATCTGCGCGATGAGCTGCCGGTTCGGTTCCCGCTCGGAAATGGCGACAACCCCAACGATGGGCAGGAGGATCGCCATGAAGGAGCCGTAGAGCTGATGGTCCCCGAAGACGCCCGTCGCCTGGCGCTGCTCTTCGGCGCCCAGTCCATACTGAGCAAAGCCGATACAGGAGGAGCCGATGGCCACGAACATCAGCACATCGACCAGTTTCATCAGCTGTTCGGAACGGCGGAAATGGTACGCTACGGTAAAGTAGAGCAGAACGCCCGCGCCGAGGCGCAGCATTTCCTGAATACTATATTGTTTGTGAGCAGAGAACAATACGGAGACGACTGCCAGCCCCAGAAAGAGCAGAATCGGCAGGTTCGCGCTGGTCTTGAAAAAGCTGACGATGTCCTCTTTCGAGTTTTTCCAGCGAGCCTTCCAGAGCAGAAAACCCAGTAACAGAATGCTCATGCCTTCGAAGGCCAGAGCTGCCATCCCTCGCGAACCATTGTCCGCAGGAGTGGCGACGAAGGGTACGATGATTACCATCGCCAGAACCAGCATGATCACCCGGTTCTGAAGCACCTGCGTCCAACCGGAAGATTCCGATTTCGCCATGAAACGATTCCTTTCTCTGCAGCGCTTTCATTCGGGTGGTGACTTCCACATCCGTCCGGATCGTGCGCGGCGGAAACTCTCGCTGGTCGCAAATCGACGCTGCCTTGCACATTTCGTCGGTGTAAACCAGAGAGCTATTGAGATTTGCCATGTCCTGCACTCCTCCGCAGACACAAATATGCCCCCCAGAGACAGCAGACAATCCACATTATTGCACAAAACGTGCCAACTCGTCCTCATTTCGTGCAGCTGCCGTTTCTTTTCGACCGGAAGTCTGCAAAAAGGGCAGAGACATAGACTGTCTCTGCCCAAATAGGGGAAGGCGCTGGGTGTGTGCGGCTATCTGCCTAGAATGCGAAATCCCAGCAGGTTCAAGAGACTGAGCGGCGTGAGAACGTCGCCGAGGGTTATTCCCCTTTTGCCTTTCTCAGGAATGGTCAGAATATCGTCCGGCTGAATCAGAATGTTTGCCGAAGCCAGCCCCTTTTTCTGAAGCGCCTCGAAATCCACCTTGATCTCCGTCGGCTTCCCATTGACGACACGATGAATGGCTGCCTTCTTGATATCGGCAAGCTGTGTCTGACCGCCAGCGGCAGTGAGCGCATCCAGCACCGTGATTTTAGCCTTTTCCGGATAGACGTACGTGGACGGTCGGTTCACCTGCCCCAGCACCTGATACTTGGTATCCACCCCAGGAAAGGAGAGCACATCCCCATCCTCGAAGCGGAAATCCAGAATTGGTCTGTCGTCAGCGCCATCGACGAGTACCGGACGCAGATTGAGCGGGATGGTGGTGGTGCCGCGATTTACGGTAACCTTGGTGAGGGCGGCGGCAGGGGAGATTCCACCCGCCTGCCCGATCAGAGTCAGGACTGTGGTGTCGCCGGTGACTTCGTAGGTAGAAGGGCGGGCGACCTGCCCTAGAACGGTCACCTTATGCCGCACGATCTCGACTTCATTGAAGACCAGCTTGTCGTTGGGCATCAATATCGGATCGCTGTCGCTTACGGGATCGGTATATACTTTGGCCACATTCAGGGACTGGCTTGTGTCCTTGCGAACCAGTTTGAGCGTGTAGCGTGTCGGCGCCAGAGGCAGACCGTGCGCGGCGGAGATCGCATCCAGCACCCTCATTCCCGGCGTGAGCGGATAGACGCCGGGTACAGAGATGCTGCCATCGAGCGTGATACGCGGCAGACGCCGCTCTTTCATGGTGACGAAGACCGGCGCGTTGTTGAGGGTCTTATCTGCCGTCACTTGGATCTCGTTTTGCAGGACGGCGCGGGTCTTGCCGGCGGCCGTAAACTGTCCTAATTCTCGCAGAGTGATCTTACCGTCCTGCCCGATAACGGCGGACTGGTCCAGTTCGTTGTGGTTCCCGATCTGGATCTCGACGGTATCTTCTGCGCCCAGTATGTCGTTCTCGCTGCCGACAGCCGGCGGCGGAGCAATGGGCGGTTTGGTCTGCGCAAACAGTGTGATCGGCAGAAGCCACAATGCGGCGCCTATCAAGAGAGGATGAAACTGTTTCATGATCAAACCTCCTCGTCCCTATCGTCCGAATCGTTTTTCGGTGCGGGGCCGATGGGACCGGTGGGGGAACTGGCATCCTGAGCGGCACGTTCGAACGCAGACTGCTCCCGAGCGGAAGAGGAGTTGCGGGGCAAAAGCGCCTCGAACTCTGCGGTGGAGCGGCGGCGGCGTGGACGGCCATCCTCCAGCTGAGTCGTCTGATAGTAGCCGTAGTAGCCGTAGTAGCCGTAGTAGTAGGCGTCGCGCTTGGCGGTAAGGTCGATCTTGTTGAAGACCACGCCGAGGATACGCGTGCGGGCCTGGCGCAGCATTTCGACTGCGTGCCGAACCGCCGATTTCTTAGCTTCGCCGAACTGCACGACGTACAGGACGCCGTCGGTTTCCGCTGCCATGACCTGAGCGTCTGCAGTAGCCAGACAGGGCGGGCTGTCGAATATTACGATGTCGGCCTGATCTTTCAGCGCCTTGTGCAGCTGTTTCATAGCCTGTGAGTTGAGCAGTTCCGCCGGGTTGGGCGGCAGCGGGCCGGCGGGCAGGACGCGGAGGCCGGGAATGTTGGTCTCTTTGATCGCGTCTTCCAGCGAGGTATGCCCGACGAGGACATTGGTCAGTCCGGGCTGCTGGGCGACTTTGGCCTTTTCGTGCATGGTCGGACGTCGAAGGTCGGTATCGACCAGAATGACGTTGCGTCCGTCCAGAGCCATTGCGACCGCGAGGTTGTAGGCCGTAACAGACTTGCCTTCACCAGGAACAGTCGAAGTGATCAGCAGGGAGTGGATGGGAGTATCGACGGCGGCGAAACGGACGTTGGAGCGCAGAACGCGGTAGCTCTCCAGAACGGAGCCGCCGCTGCGGGAGCCGCTCAGCAGGCGCGCTTCTTCGTTTTCGATCATCGGGACATAGCCCAGCGCCGGGGTTCCGACGATGCGGCGGGCATCTTCCGGGGAGTTGATGCGGTCGTCGAGGAACTCCTGCAGGAGCGCAAAACAGAGGCCGAGCATCAGCCCGACGAGGCTGGCATAGACCAGGTTGTTCAGTTTCTTGGGAGCGACCTGAATGGCAGGCGCGGCGGGCGCGATGACCAGCACCGGATCGTGCGTGGCCTTCTGGCGCAGACCGAGGTCTTCGACGCTTTTCAGCAGCAGGGTCACGGTACCTCGGTGAATCTCCATGTCGCGCACAAGCTGCGACTGCTGGCGCTCCAGCTGACTGTAGTTGCCGAGCGCAGCCTGCGCCTTATCGGCGCGGTCGCGGGCCTGAGTCAGCTGCGCCTGCAGCGCAGTGGCCTGGGCCTGAGTGTCCACGAGCTTCGCGGCATAGGTGTCCACCTGGGGGTTGGGAACTTTCATGGTGGAGGTAAGGATCGCCGGAGCTGTGGCCAGCTGCCGCTTCAGTTCGGCTATCTCGGCATCGATCGCCTGAATCGTGGGATGCGTCGGCTTGTACTTAAGGAGGAGGCCCTCTCTCTGCACGATGCGTGTATCGATGTTGGATTTGATCGTCTGAAGCTGCTGGTTGTTGGTGATCTCAGTGGGGGTTACAATAAATTTCTTGACCGTCTTCTGGTTCTCTTGCAGGCTTTTGGCCAGCGCCTCCATATTCGCGTACTGCCCTTCGAGTACGCGCACATTGGCCAGGGCTTCGCTCTGCTCCTGGATGCGGGCGTCACGCTCGGACTCCAGGTTGCTGATGCCTGCGCTCTTTTTGAAGCGCTCGTAGGTAAGTTCGGCCTGGGTCAGTTTATCGTTCTCTTCCTTAAGACGCAGAGAAGCGAAGTTATAAGCGTCGTAGACCTCTTTTTTGCGGTTTCCGGTCACGTAGTTGAGGTAGGTATTCGGCAGCGCTTTGGCGAGACGTTCGGCATAGGTCGGCGTATTCGATTCCACGAGCAGTTCGATGACATCGGTGCCGTTTACCTGTCGGACCTCGAGATGGGCGGAGCCGGGCGGCACATCGCCGTCCTTGTAAGCGTCGGCCAGGACACGGTCACCCTGCAGCACTTCGAGCTGCGTGAGAATATCGTGTCCGGAATCCGGTGTAAACAGGCCCACCAGCGGGTTGTCCGAACTGTACTGCGCGACGTTATAAGTCCGCCCCTCCACCAGGATACGGGCGGAGGTGCGGTACACAGGCTTTGCCATAAAGGTGACAGCCACGCCCAGCACGAAGACGACCATGAACGTCTGGATCACGATAGCTTTGCGCCGTCG
>JAYTGR010000128.1:0-7054 GCA_043733205.1 Chthonomonadaceae bacterium | reverse complement strand
GCCGCAATCGATATAGGAACCAACTCCATCCGTCTGGCCGTGGTGCGGGTGGAAGAGGGCCAGCGCCTCAACACACTGGCTATTCACCGGGAGGTGGTTCGGCTGGGAGAAGGGGAGTTCGAGACCAGCCGCATGACGCCTGCCGCCATCGAGCGGGGCGCACTGGTCTGCGCCCGCTTCGCCGATGTCGCCCGAGGCTACGGCGCCCGCGACATCGTCGCCTACGCCACCTCCGCCGTGCGCGAAGCGGACAACCGCGACGACTTCATCGAGCGTGTTCGGGAAACCGCCGACATCGAGGTGCGTGTGATCTCCGGGGTCGAAGAGGCGCGTCTGATCTGGCTGGGAGTCTCCAGCGGGATCGAACTGGGCAGCCGCCGCGCGATCGCCATGGATATCGGCGGCGGCAGCACCGAAGTCATCATCGGCAACGCCACCGAGCATTTCATGCTCGAAAGCATGAAACTGGGCGCGGTGCGGCTCTCCAATCATTTTTTTACGGACGACGGCCCTGTCTCTCCCGAAGCCTTTCAGAAGGTGCAGTCCTACGTGCTGGGCGTGGCCAGTCAGGTGACCCGGCGCGTCAAAGAGCAGGGCTTCGAGCTGGCGTTCGGCAGCGCCGGGACGATCACCGCTCTCGGCGAACTCGTCTCCCGGCGGCATCCGGGAGAGAGTCAAAGCGGACGTCAGGTCTCTTTTCGCCTCGTCGATCTGCGCGAGACCGTGCAGATGCTCTGCCGCCTGCCTCTGGAAGAGAGGCGTAAAGTGCCGGGAATGGACCCCGGCCGTGCCGAGATCATTCTCGGCGGCGCGGCCACGCTGCTGACCCTCATGGAAGCGTTCGGGATCGAGCGTATGGGCGTCAGCGAACGCGGCCTGCGGGACGGCATCCTGCTCGACCATCTGCTGCGGGAGGGCGAGGCGCGTCAGCATTTCCAGGCGCTCAGCGTGCGCCGTCGCAGTATCCTTCAGCTCGGCCGCGCCTGCGCCTACGAAGAGGAGCACGCCGAGCATACCGCCTTCCTCTCCCTGCGGCTCTTCGACGAGCTGGAGCGCCTGAAGGTGCACCCCTATTCGCATCGGGAGCGGGAGCTGCTCGAATACGCCTCCTTCGTTCACGATATCGGCGCGTTTCTCTCGCACTCCAACCACCAGAAACACGCTTACTATCTGATTCGCAACTCCGACCTGCTCGGCTTCGACGATACCGAGATCGACATTATCGCGAATGTGGCGCTCTACCACCGCAAAAGCATGCCCAAAAAACGCCATGAGAACCTCAACGGTCTCAGTCGTGAGGAGCGTCGGATCGTGAGTGTGCTCGCGGCTATTCTGCGCGTGGCGGAAGGCATCGACCGCAGCCACCTTGGCCTCGTCAAAGAGATTCGGCTCGATCTCCTCAGCAGTCCTCAGCGCTTTGTGCTCACCCTGCAGTCCGAAGCCGACTGTCAGCTCGAGGTCTGGGGCGTTCAGAACAGCCGGGATCTTTTCGAGTACGTGTTCGGAGCTCCCCTCACCGTCGAGGTCGAGCTGCCCCCAGCGCTGCGTCCGGCAGTTTCTGTACCGTAAGAAAGCCCGATTCGGCATCGGAGCGCTCTCTGCGCTTGCAAATAGGAAATAATCATGAGCCAAGTTGACAATATCACCGAACAAGCAAATCGGCTCCTGCACGCAGGGAAATTTCAGAAGGCTGTTCCGATCTACAAAAAGGCCGTTCGTCTGAATCCTCAGCAGGCTTATACACATCATAACTACGCCTTTGCACTGCACGAGATCGGGAAACGAGGCAAGGCGCTGAAGGAGTACAAAATCGCGATTCGCCTGGATCCCTCCGACATGGAATCGCGCAACAACATCGGCAATATTCGGTTCGAACAGGGCAGATATAAGAAGGCGCTCTCCTGTTATCGCCGCTGTATAGAGATGGCCCCCGAAAGTTCCGATCAGCATTATAACATCGGCACTGCGCTGGCTGCTTTAGGCCGGTCCGCAAAGGCGGTGTCGGCGCTGGAAAAAGCGATCGAATGCGGCGAAGTCGGTGCCGACGTCTATCTGGCGTACGGAAACGTACTCGACCGGGTCGGACGGCTCATCGATGCAGTGCTGGCCTACCGATGGGGGCTCACCCTCGACCCTCAAAAAGGTCTGCTGTATAACGGGCTGGCATTGACGTTTGAAAGAATGGGGAAGAAGAAGGAAGCGCGCGAAGCATGGCGAGGCGCCCTGCAGTACGGCGACGCCCAAACGCAGGCGGCCGCCCGCAGAAGAATCAAGAATTAGCGTTTTGGCAGGAGAAGGATACGAGGGCCGAAAAGCCGCTTCCGCTGGACGGAAGCGGCTTCCTTTATGGCAGTCCACCACGGGATGCGGAACAGGGGCGTGTGCCTCTCAGCGCATGTGCAGCAGGACGCCGGTCAGCCAGACCCAGTGCATGGTGCTGAACATGGCGAAGTTCAGGCCAAGCGCGAAAAGAGTCAGGGCCTTATTGGGATAGAGGCGGCTGCGGAAGAGAACGGTCAGGTCGAAGAGAATCCAGAGCGTGCCCAGCGCCATTGCAGCGCTGAAATAGGGGTTTTTGAACGCCCAGGCGACCAGCGCCGTTTCGCCTGTCAGCATCACGATCAGCAGGATCTTGGCGCGAACGATTCCGAGGCAGATCGCGGTGGTGCGGCGGCCTGCCTCCCGGTCGGGAACGATGTCCATGATCTGCCCGAACAGGTGCGAATGCATCGCGAACAGGGCGCTGAAGAGAAACGTGGCCCAGGGCAGCTGCGGCAAGCCGTTCAGCCAGCTGCTGAGGGGAAATACCAGCAGGCAGCCCGCCTGATTTCAGCATGTCGAGCGGCGCATGGCTCTTGAAGGGAAAGCGGGGACGATTGTAGAGCCAGTTCACCAGCAGGACCGCCGCGAACCAGGCCAGCGTTTTCCAGCCGAGCAGCAGCAGAAAGGTGAGCAGAAACGGCGCCTGCACCAGCGCGATGATATGCGGCAGACGCTCCAGCTGGGCGTCGGTGCCGCGCGCTCCGAAGATCAGGCTGTCCTTGCGCGGGTTGAGACGATCCGTCACCCGGTCGGCCAGATCGTTCCAGCCGTACAGCAGCAGGCCGAGCGGAAACGTGCAGTAGATCAGCCCCAGCCAGAACGCGGGCGTCTCGAACATATTACGCTGGCCGACGGGCAGCAGATAGAACCAGACCGATGTAGACCAAAAACCGGGCCGCGCCGCCTTGAGGATAAAGAGCAGTTCCGAGCGAAGAGAGGAAGTTGGAAGCGACTCAAGCGACAAAACGGCCTCGTTTTCTTGCCCTGCAAAATCGACCCAGATGCTGGAAATTCATCGCGGAATAACAACTTCCTGATAAGCCCCCGGAACAGTCGCATCAATCGCCTCTTGGATAGTGTCCAGTTGCAGTTGGATACGAGGCCATGAAGTAGACAGAAGAACCAGAATCGCGAGTTGACGGCCTGCAGTATTTTGTTGATAGCGGAGGTTTTGGTCTGTCGTAATGAGCAGGCCATAACCATCTTGTTCTGCCGCAGCAATCAAGTCTCCGTTTGCCAGCGCCGCCCATCCACGTTCATAAGCCGTATCTACCATATGACCTGACAGCCAGCGGCGAAGGGGTACTGGCGTTCCTTGATCGAACAAAATTTTCATGTCAGTGCGATGTTCGTCAGAGATGTAAGTTCATAATCGAGCAGTTCCTCGACTTGGGTGCGGGTCACTCCAGGAAACCACTCCAAGAACTGGTCGATGGAAGCCCCATCTTTCAGGTTCTCGAACAAGGCCGCCACAGGAACGCGCGTTCCACGAAAAATCCATGCGCCACTTACCTTAGCGGGATCGCGCTCCATTATAGTAAACAGTTGTGTGTTGTCCATTGAATATCCTACTGCTTTACTGTAGTTTAGCGTTTTCGTCGTAGAGGAGACGGCTGCCCTGAATTCGTATAGAAGAGATCACTCCTCGCCAAATGAGGATCTCTCATGAAGTCATTACAACCGTCTGCCGAATGGGAAGTTCTGCTCCAACCGTTCCAATCCCTGTTTACCAGGGCAGGCTTTCGCTATTTTCGGGTCTTTGTGTTCGTCTTCGCGCATCTGGATGGCAGGCTCTGGGTCACCAAAGTCATCCTGTCTCATCTGCTCGATGAGTTAATGCAACACGCTAACGTTCCGTAAGGATTGATAGGACGACTTTGTCTTACGTTACCACAAACTCCTCCCACTCCGTGCAATACTTCACGACCAGTTCTTTTTTTGATCGCATGCCACAGGATTCATAGAAACCGATGGCGTTTTCACTGGAAATCGTTGTGATGGTAATGTCATCCTCTCCACCAGTCTTTTGGTGTGCCAGTGAGAGAAGCTTTTTGCCGATGCCCTGTCCCACATACTCTCTGTCAACACCCAAGTCGGTAAGAAACAGAAAGTAGGCACAGTCCGTGATGCCAAAACAGATACCAATCAAGAGAGCATTTTGATTTCTTGCCGTGATGCATATATATACATTCTTTATCAGGGTTCGGATACGGTTTTCAAAGTTTTGCTTCGGATACTGGGAACCAAGATCACATCGTTTCAGAAAGTCCATATATTCCTGGAATTCCAGCCTATCCGTATCAAAAAAATCTACCATCGTGAACCCCTTTCCGCTCCCTGCGATGCCAAAATGTATGGCGTTGCTGACAATTGTTACTGGCAACACATCGTTATGCAGTCTCGCTTCCTAACAGAGCAAGCGCCTCTGCGGGGGAGTGGAGTTCGAAAACAGCCAGGTGTCGAAAGCTAGGTTGATGAGGCAGGGGTAGTGGTTCCCACTGACTGCCAACATCCTATTACGTTAGCCAAAGCGAGATTCCTGCACAGAGCGGACCTTATCTGTGATTCGGAAAGGTCGCAACCAATTACAATCGCTTTAGTCGCACCGCTCCGATTCGACCTGTTTTGCGGGCAAAATGCCGCTTGGGAAATGCCTGTTTCGATCTCAAAACCGTTCTTGGACAGGCCAATATCGCCTTATATGCACGGACGACAGCCCATAACACCGGGAAATCCTCGTTGGAGGCAATAAACGGCGGTTGACAAGCCAAAATCAGTGGCTCAGTCCCCGGTATCAGGCCAAAATCTAGGCTTTTCCAGTCTATTAGCCCAACAGAAAGCAGTTTACTGCGACCTTTCCGAATCACAGGGACCTTATGCCCCTCGACACCTTCCTCGAAAAATGCCGCCGCATCATGCGATGCAGGCATCTCTCCTCTTACACCGAACAAACCTATCTCACCGTCCTTCGGCCGCCCTCGCTGCCAGACCAATCTGCCCCAACAGGTCACCTCCTTCATCGGTAGAGAGAAACAGATCCAGGAGGTCAAGCAACGCTTGAGCAAAACACGCCTCCTCACCCTCACCAGAAGCAGGGAATCGGCAAGACACGCTTGGCGCTGCAGGTGGCAGCCGAGGCGCAGGAGGGGTATCCAGACGGTGTCTGGCTGGTCGAGTTGGCTCCATTGGCCGATCCCTTTCTGGTGGCGCAAACGGTGGTGGAGGGAGCAGGCATAGGATTCAAGAGGCTGCGACAACGCGACCTCGTTTCAACCTATGGTGCGGATGTAGGTGTTGCCGGGCAGGCGGCGCACCAGTCCATCCAGCTCCAGGAAGATCATCTCGATGCCCGCTTCTGTTGCGGGGATGCCGGTGCGCTGGGAGAGCTGATCGAGATGCTGCGGCGTCTGAGTAAGGGCTTCCATCAGCTGTCGTCTTACCGGTGAGAGGGACTTCCATACCGCGCTCAGTTCGGGGTCAGCGGCAGCAGGCTTGGCTGTTAGCGTCGGAACTTCGTCCATCGACGGGCTTGTTTCCAAGGCAGGCCGGCGTTCGCGCAGGTCGAGGACGCCCTGCTGCACGGAAGGAGCGGGTATGGGCAGCAGATTCACGGCGCGCAGGATATCGACGGTCTCCGTCACCAGAGTGGCGCCGTCCTTGAGGAGGTCGTTGCAGCCTTCGCTGGAGGGGCGGTCTATATTGCCCGGCACCGCCAGCACTGGACGCCCCTGATCGACGGCAAAACCTGCTGTGATCAGTGCGCCGCTCTTGCGGGGAGCCTCGACCACGAGGACCGCCAGCGACATCGCAGATATCAGCCTGTTGCGAGCGGGGAACCGCCAGGCTTCCGGCTGTGCTCCCAGCGGGCTCTCCGAGATCGTCGCGCCGTGTTCGACGATCTGTTCGAAGAGGTGCCGATTGTCGCGCGGATAGTCCACATCCAGCCCGCAGCCGAGGAAGGCCAGAGTCCGGCCCCCGCCCGAGATCGCGCCGCGATGGGCGGACGCGTCTATTCCGACCGCGCCGCCGCTGACCACCGTGACGTTCTGCTCCGCCAGTTCACGGCTCAGACGCTCCGCAGTCGCTCGCCCGTAGGGCGTGGCATGACGAGAGCCGACAATGCCGATGCTGCGGCTGTCTTCCGGCAGCAGGGTGCCGCGCACGAAAAGGATTGGGGGCGCGTCGGGCAGGATCTCCAGGGTTTCGGGGTATTCCGGCTGACCGAGCACCGCCAGCCAGACGCCCTGCTTCTCGACCCAGGCGATCTGCCGGTCCGTCGGCAGCAGGAGCCCATCCCGCAGACGCACCAGATGGCGCGCCTGAAACCCGGGCACAGGATCGAGTTCGGCATCCGTGGCGGCAAAAATGCGCCGGGGGTCGCCGCCAAAATGCGCCAGCAGCTCGGTCAGAAGACGGGGGCCGAGGGAGATATTGGCAAGATGCAGCCAGGCATGCAGCGTGTCCCCGTCCAGAGGCTGAGACGGGGACATTGCTGCAGAAGCAGCAGAGACGGCGAGCGAGGAAGCGGTGTTAGACGAAGTCATCGATCGGGTTAGCCGCCGCCTGGACCGCTGCTGCCGCCGGCACCGGGACCGCCCCCCTTGCCGCCGCTGGAACCGGGGCCATTGCCCTGCGTATTGCTGCGCTTGATCGCACGGCGCGGGATCGTATCGTCCACCACGAACGTCCAGGTTTTGGTCGCGGCGTTGCCCATCCAGTCTTTTACCGAGAT